>JACZYI010000113.1 GCA_022571175.1 Pseudomonadota bacterium | reverse complement strand
GGGGGTGCCAGTCTTGCCTCATTTATGTCTGGCTCGTCCGGGTCTGGAGGCGGGTCCTCTTACAAGCGCTGCTCTTGAAACACAGATGCTTGAGAGTTTCGGCTCTGTATCGTTTCCTTTTATTGTAAAACCGCGGCGACTGGGCAGCAGTGTGGGTGTCTCAAAAGCCGAGACCATGGATGACCTGTTGGCAGGTCTGATTTCGGCTTTTCGGGTGGATAGCAGTGCGCTGATTGAGTCTTTTGTGTCAAATCTGGTGGAATATAATATTGCGGTTTTATCGGAAAGTGATGGTTCTGTGCGCCTGTCCGCCATTGAAAAGCCTTTGCCGGAGAGCGAATTTCTTGATTTCGAGAATAAATATCTCTCGGGCGCTGAGGGCGGACCAAAGCTTGATCAGGTGCCCAGCGAAGGTATGGTATCGCAAAACCGGGAGCTGGAGCCAAAAGATTTAAGCGCTGACCAGCGTAAACTCATTGAAGATTGTGCTCGACAGGCTTTCACTTTGTTCAATCTTGCCGGTTCGGTCCGGATCGATTTTCTCTGCGATAACGGAACCGGTGAAATCTGGTTTAATGAAATCAATACAATCCCGGGCTCTTTTGCCTTTTACCTTTGGCAGGCCGCCATACAGCCTCTCAGCTTCACCGACCTCACTAGCCATATGATTGAGGAAGGCTTCCGGGTGGACAGGGAGCGGCGGACAGATACCTCTTCGGCCTCGGGACGCTCGACTATTTTTAATCGGGGTTAGCTCTTGACCGGTCAATCACCAATACAGATTTTTGAGCAAAGCCAGGGCATGCAGCCCGCCGACATTTCAGCCCGGAGTGAAATGGTCTGGCTGCATGGTTGGGGCCATACCCACCAGATATTTTTGCCCCTGGCCAGGGCCTTTGAACAATCCGGTTGGAATCGGCTGTTTGATCTTCCGGGCTTTGGCCAAACTCCGAAACTTCAGGATGGTGCGGGCAGCAGTGATTATGCTGAAGCACTGGTGAATCTTTTGCCATCTGACTGTGGGCAGAGGGTTATTGTTGGCCATTCCTTTGGTTGTCGGGTGGCGGTGGAACTCGCCGCCAAATATCCACAACTGGTGGATGGCCTGGTGCTGATTGCGGCTGCTGGCATTCCAAAATCGCGCAGTATTTTGTGGAAACTGAGAGCGGGCGCGCTGAAAATTTTGGGTAAACTTGCCGGTGCAAGTGACAAAATTTTTCGCAGCAGCTTCAAATCAGCCTATCAAAACCGGTTTGGCAGCGACGATTATCGCAATGCAGGGGATTTACGCAGCACCTTTCTGGCTGTCATTAATGAAGATCTGACAGAATTGGCTCGGCAAATTTCCTGCCCGGTTCTGCTCATATATGGTGAGCAGGATCTGGAAACGCCCAGTGAGATCGGCGAAAAATACCGGGCCGCACTCCCGAATGCCACCCTCAAGATTTTACCGGGCTTCGGGCATTTAGACATCCTCTCCAACGGTCGCCACAGGATTGAAGACTTGATCAGAAAATTCATGACCAGATTAAATGACGAGAATAGAAATGTCTGACATCGGTACTCTTGCCCTTTTCAACTGGGCCTTCCATGGGCTATTTCTGGTTGCTCTTGCTGGATTCTTTCATTTTCGTGGGCGAGCGTTGTTGCTCTATTTTCAACAGGAAGAATATGACGCTGGACGCTTTCTAAGATGGTTTGCCACAAATAAAGCCTTTGATCGATGGGCTAGCCTGCTGGTGCTTGCAGCCTATTGGGCAAGTGTTTTATTGCCTTCAAGCTCGCCTTTCGCTGACTGGCGGTCACTATTGCTTTTATCATCAGCCGGATTGGTTCTAGGTTTCCTCAAAAGCCGAGCCATATTGTCCCAAGCAAAAAAACCGCTGGTCATGACCAGTCGGGCCAAAAGCATCCATTTGGTAACCATGGTTTTGGTAATCGGTATTTTTGCGCTTGTTTGGCGACATATCCCGCCATCAACAGATTTGGCTTTTCTGATTTTTTTGATTTGGCTGCAAATGCCTCCACTGCTTATGGTTATTGCTAATCTCCTGCTTCAACCATACGAGAAAAAGGTTCGGGAGAAATATCTTGCCGAGGCCAAAATCAAACTCGATAATTTGTCGCCCACAATCATTGGCATAACCGGCAGCTATGGAAAAACCTCTACCAAACATATTTTGGCGCATATTTTGAGTGCCAATGCCCCAACGCTCGCCACACCCGGCAGCGTAAATACCGAAATGGGCATCACCCGTATTATCCGTGAACAGCTTGAGGCCAGCCATAAATATTTTGTGGTGGAAATGGGCGCTTATGGTCGTGGCTCCATAGCCCGGCTATGCAAGCTCGCGCCGCCATCAATGGGCATTATTACCGCAATTGGAAAGGCACATTTTGAACGGTTCGGATCGCTCCAGGAAGTGGTGGCCGCCAAATTTGAGCTGGCCGAGTATGTGGCCACCCGTGGAGGGCTGACATTTTTGAACGCCGACCAGATGCCTGTATCTGAGCTGATTGAACATACCAACCGGCTCCAGTCTTGCCTGGTTTTCTGTGGCAAGGCAGAGGGTGAATACCAGACCTCGGTGGTGCTTGAAAGTGCCCATCAGGATGAAAATGGCCTTCATCTCGAAATTCGATTTGGAGCCAAAGATGCCAAGAAGCCTGAAAAATTTGACGTGCCTATCTTCGGGTTGCAACAAACCGGGAATATCCTGCTGGCCATCGGGGTGGCGGTTGAACTTGGCGTGTCAATCGAAATTGTAAGAGCCTCTATCAAATCTTTGGACCAAACCAGTCATCGGCTGGAAGTGAGCAAATCCAGGAACGGACCCACAATAATTGACGATGCCTATAATTCCAATCCAGAAGGCTTTGAAAAGGCGCTTGAAACCCTGGACATGTTGGCAACCAGCAGCGGGCGTCGCATTCTGCTCACACCCGGCATGGTCGAACTTGGCAGTGAGCATGAGGCAGAACACGCACGACTTGGTCAAATTGCCGCACATTTCGCAGATATTGTTCTGGTGGTTACACCCTCACGCATCCCCAGCTTCACAGATGCTTTCAGCAAAGCCAAAACCGATGAGCAAATAATGCTTGAATTCGATAAGCAGGCTGATGCAGAGGCCTGGCTGAAAGCCAATATTCTCCCGGAGGATGTGGTTCTTTTCGAAAATAATCTGCCCGATCTGTTTGAAGCTCCCCCTCGCTTCTGATTCTGCCTGACCGCTTTACCCTTCCTTTGTTTTTGGCTGCTATTTTGAGGCCATGAATGTTCCTTTACATGCACCCAAACCGAATTTCATTAAGAGATCCTGCTTCAACTGTGGCTGCAAACAGGGTGAAATATTCCTTGAGGAACAATGGGATGTGGTCGGCCTCGGCGCTGTTTATAAAGGCTTCCGCGTTTGCGCCCATTGCGGGCTCCTATTGCAGGACCCAGCCGTGCCGCCTGATATCATGGCCTGGCATTACTGCAATGCTTCCAACTACACTAATCCCACGCGCAACGGTCAGCCATCCAAGTCTAAAATACGAGCAGTTGACAGCCAACTTGCCTATCTGCAGCGATATCCTGCCACACCGGGGTGGGCTTTTCAGGTGGGTTGCTCTGATGGTTATACCTTGTCACGCTTTGAGAAATCAGGTTGGGAAGTGGCCGGTTGTGACCCCTCTCCCAAGGCAGCACAAATCGCTAAATCTCTCTGGAATATTGATGTGGTAACAACCACTTTTGAAGAGTATGAATTTGTGTTTTTGGAAGCATATGACCTCTACATCCTGACTCATGTTTTGGAACATATTTATGATCCACGCGCCGTCTTGGAAAAAGTCGGTCGAAATCTTACAGAAAATGGTTATGTCTTTATCGAAGTCCCTCTCCTGACGGACTTGGTGAGCCTGCCTCCCGGGTATTTTCAATTCGAGCATATCAATTATTTCAGTGAAATCAGTCTGGCTAATCTTCTTCATGTGTCCGGGTTTGAATTGGTCTGGGCTATCGAACCTGACTTCTCATCCGATCAATATCCGGTGCAGCGGGTTTTAGCACGAAAACGACCAGCCAACACGCCGCAAACGCCACTCCTTGTGGAGGTTGAGTGGGCACAATCAACAATTGAAGCCTATGCCAAACAGGAGACCAATTCCTGGATGAGGTTTGCCCGAAAGGCTATCTCAGAGCTGGGGGAAGGCAGGCCCTGCTATATCTGGGGGGCGGGCATCCATACCAGCCAGCTTTTGGCCAAAACCCCAATCGGAGAAATGCTTGATATCAGGGGCATCATTGATGGAGACCGGCAAAAATGGGGGCTGTTGCTGGGCCAGCAGAAAATTCTTTCCCCAGAAGACTATTTGAAGGATGGCCTGCGTCGCCCGATCATTATTTCAACCATGGGCGGGGAATCAGAGATCATAAAATACCTGATAGAAGATGTGCGTCTAGCCAGGCATAATATCGTCACCTTTTATGACCAGCAGCCTCAAAACTAAATTGCCTCAATAGTCACTTTCATGGTTTCCTTGGCGATCGCAAGCGAGGCCAGGGCTTCTTGTTCGGTGGCACCCTCGGCGAACATACCACAGGGAATCATGGTGGAATTTCGGTAGGGTTCGATAATATCTCCCACTTTCTTGTGCAGAAATATATGCACGATGCCCGGCACTTTGAGTGCTTCTTCATAGCCTTCAATATTTGTAATGAGGCCCGGCTGCCAAAGCGGCAACTCGTTCACGCAGACCATATCCAGATTTGGTGTGATATCACTGAGGTCGAGGACACCTCCTGCCATTACATCTGCAACCGCCTTGACCGGCTTCAAGCCCTGGGAATGAGGCACCATATAAAGAGATGAAGCGGCACCATGCAGGCGGGGAGCCACCTCGATGAGCATGGGTCCTCTATCGGTCATGATGGCGTCCGCACCAACGGGACCAAAATCAATGCCGAGCGCGCGGGTGGCTTCCTCCAGCAGTTTGAAGAGCGTGTCCCTGGTTGCCTTGTCGACCTCGGAAGGACAGCGAACATAAGTCTCGATGGGGCTGATGGGACAACCCGCTGGATATTCCGTGGTAAAATAGCTGTCAACAATGCCGAAGCCATGAAAGCGGCCCCGGTAATATATCCCGTTGAGGTCAATGAAATGGCCGGTGACCTCTTCTTCGATCAAAACGCCTTGATAATTAGAGAATTTCTGGGCTTCCTCGACGGCAGCAATCAGATCGTCCTGGCTGGACACAGACCGGGTTCCCTGAGCACCAAAACTGGTGGCAGGTTTTACGAATGCCTGCCCGCCAAAAGCTTCAAACGCCTGGATAGCTTCTTGTTTGGTTTGTACTTCTCGAAAATCCGGAGTGGGAATGCCTTTTTCCCGAAAGATTCGCTTCATAATCGACTTATTTTGTCCGGCCACAGCAGCGGCTGGCTTTATGCCCGGCAAACCGCAGGCATTGGCAACAATGGCAGCGGTGGTGGTCAGATTAACCAGTGTAAACACGCCGACAATATTCAGCCGGGCCCGGTTTTGAAGAATATAGGCGATGATGGTTTCAGCGTCTGTTCCATCTGCAATAACGCATTCATCGGCATATTCAAAGCAGGGCGCGGCGGGTGATTTGTCTGTAATAATCACATGGTACCCCGATTGTTTCAGCAATTCCACGGCCCGGGTTTGCTGAATGCCCCCACCGATCATTACCAAGGACTTCATAGCTTTTCCCTTCGAGGCTTCAGCCCACTTCCCGCATTCCAGCGAGTAATAAAGATTTTGACAATGATGCCGCCCGATAGAGCAGGCCATCAAAGCCTTCATTTGCAATTGGCGGCGCGGCCAACAACCACCCCATAATATCGGAGAGACTAGCTGGTGGGCTCACGCTGGCGCCGGGGCCAAGCTCCCATTCAAGACGCAGACCCGGATCAAGAAAACGGCTGGTAGACTCCATAATATGTGCGGGTGGCAACTGACCTTTCTGGTCGCCATAAAGAAATACCAAACCGTGGGAATCTGCTAGCGGTCCTGTTGTTCCAACCGGCTCCCTGAGCGCGGTCCGAATTCTATCGCCGTAAAAGTCAGAACCGATAAATTCCAGAAGACGATCCAGCTTGGCATCCAGAAGAATTCCCACATCCAGAATCACCGGACCACTCTCGGTCATCTTTAAATCGATACTGAAGGCACTGTTTCTGAGGCCAAGGGAGAAAATGCATTCCTGACTGATCTGTGCCAAATCCTGCCAAATTGTCCGATCATCCGATACCGACATAAACCCGAGAGGATGGAGCCAAATCGGGTCTACATGTTTTTCGCAGATAACCAGAGGCATAATTTCATCACCGGACACCAAACCGCTGATATTGTACTCCGGTCCTGCCACATATTCCTGTAATAGAAGTGGCGTCTGTCCTTCCTCTGCTGTTCCTTGAAACAGGGCTTGTTTTAACTCTTCAGCATTTCTGATCAATCGCACTCCGGTTGATC
>JACZYI010000112.1 GCA_022571175.1 Pseudomonadota bacterium | reverse complement strand
TTCCAGTCATCATCATCGAGGGCACTCAGCAGCACGCCGGCCAGCACGTCCGAATGCCCGTTCAGATATTTGGTGCCCGAATGCATTACGTAATCGGCCCCGAGAGCGATCGGGTTACAGAGGATAGGAGTCATGACCGTGGCATCCACAATCAGTTTGGCGCCCGCATCATGGGCCAGCCTGGCTGCCGCTTTGATGCTAATCACCTCCCAAGTGGGATTGGCAGGTGTTTCCAGCCACACCAGCTGCACCGGCGCTTTTTTTATGGCCTGCTCAAGCGAGTCCAAATCTCCGGCCCTGTAACTGCGCATATCAAGACCCAGTCGCGGACCCTCGGTGGAAAAATGCTCATGGACGCCGAAATAACACCGGTCTGGCAGCACCAGCCCGGCACCAGCCGGAAGACGCGCACTGATGGCGGTCATGGCCGAAAGACCCGAGGGGAAAACAGCCGCATCAGCCGCGCCTTCAATCTCGGTCAGGATATGTTCCAGAGTATCATAAAGCGGGTTATCAGCCCGGCCATAAAGACGATCATGGGGCAGCTGATAGTCCGCATCGCGTTTGTAAGTGGTGGAGGTGGAAATGCGCGGCACAATGCCACCGGTCTCCGCATCCTCGAAATGGCCCGCCTTGGCCAAAATGGTTTTCAGTTTTTGACGCCGGTTTTCATCCATTCAGCATTATTGCCCGCGTCGGGGGTCGATAGCAAGGGCTCGGTTCAGCGCTGAACCCTGTAAGTCATGGATAGAACGGTTTCACCCTTGGCCGGGATTTCCACCTCAAAATGCATCCGGTTAATCCAAACCTGCGTCGGAGAAATTGACGAGTCTAGCAACTCCCATTCATATCTGGGGTTGAAGCTATAATCGACGGTCACCAGTCCGTTGCGAGCATTAGAGAAAGTTACTTCCGCCACAATTTCGAAAAGATTTTCGCCTATTTCATTGCTGCTAATGACTTGACCCAAATAGGTCACATCAAAAGATTGTCCCAATACAATCTCAACATCCTGACCAACCGGAGTGCCAGCGATTTCGCTGGAGCCGACAAACTGCCCGCGCCCTTCACTGTCATTTTGATAAACACCAAATACACCTGCCGGCAGCGGAAAGCCCAATCCCGATTCCTCATCATTTTCAAACGACAGGCCCCAACTTACGTTTTGCCGACCCTCTCCAGGCACATAGGAATCGGTAGCCCAATAGTGCTTTTCCACCGTTACATCTTCGGCCACGAACAATTCAACCTGCTTGGTTTGATTGTTGAGAATATCCACCACGAAGGGGATAGTGTAGAGATGATATTCGGCAATTTGTTCGAGCCTTGTCCTTATGCGGGATCCTGTTACCACGACTTGCTCATATTCTGGCGCCGGGTAATTCACCTGGGTCGGGTAGGCATCACCCGGTGATCCCGCCACCAGCTTGAGCGAGGCATTTTCAAAGGAAACGCCGCTGCTGTTCGCCAATGTCACCCAGGCGATCAGGTCGATGGTGCCCTCATCTTCATCATAGGTGGCCACATAGTCCGTGGACCAACCGAGACCGCGCGTCAAATAAGTCAAATCCATTGCGCCTTGATAATCGCTTGCCAGCTCATAGGTGGAGGAAAGCGTTGGGCGAGCGCGTAGATTTTCGGGAATGCCATCAAAAACAATCCGGCCCGGCAGGCCATCAGCCTGCAATATTTCAATGCGGTCAGCGAATTGCAACACTACGCCGTTATTGGCCGACAAAACCATTGCTTCTTCGACCAAGTCTGAAACCTCACCCGGATTGGGGCGATAAATACGGACTGTGCTGCCCACGGCTTTTTCCAGAAGCTTGGCCGGTGTCAGCAGGTCATAATCAAAATTCATCTCAATAATTCTGAGATCTCCGGCCTCAATTTTCGCGGTCTGGGCAATAATCTGAGGACTCACTTCATTCAGATAAAGCCGGTTTTGGCCCGAGGCCAGATCAACCCAGCGGCTATCCCAGATTTGCGCCAGATTGCCATTATAAATGGTAATCTCCAGGCCTATCCGTTCATCAGGCGTGGACGTTACATCCTCGGCTAGGACAGCGGGAGCTACGCTCATAAACATTAGGGCAGTCAAAAGCTTTTTCATGGGTTTTCCTCTCTAGACATTTGAATCCGGACCATCATCCTACTCCGAAGATGAACCCCAAATGTACAGTTCTCACAAAAGTAACACCACTCACGAAGGAGTGTTATTCAAGAAAAACAATTTGCCCGCCGGGCGACGGAAGTTTTCTAGAAAGGAATCTCGTCATCGAGATCGCCAGCAGCGGGGGCCTCATCACTGGCACCGCCGGCAGCTTCATCACCTGCATCCAGCGGTGGTGGCGACATATCATCTCCAGCCGCACCTTCAGACGGCTGATAACCTTCGCCATCACGCCTGCTGTCAAGCATGGTCAATTCACCCTGATAGCGTTGCAAAACAATCTCGGTGGAATAACGATCCTGGCCCGACTGATCGGTCCATTTCCGGGTTTGAAGCTTGCCTTCAACATAAATCTTGGACCCTTTTTTGAGATAATTGGTGGCAATTTTTGCCAGATTTTCATTGAAAATGACCACCCGGTGCCATTCGGTGCGCTCACGCCGTTCTCCGGTTGCCTTATCGCGCCAGTTTTCGGAAGTGGCCAGCGACAGGTTGACAACCGGGTTGCCATCGGGAAGCGTTCGCGATTCCGGGTCCCGCCCGAGATTACCCACCAGAATAACTTTATTGACACTGCCTGCCATGATGCACCCCTGTTTGACGCGTTAAAATGAAGGGAAAACGAGCCCCGAAGCCCCTGCCCTCTAGCGAGCCAGACTAGGCCAAAGATCGCCTCAGTTCCAGTGCTTTTTTGGTCCGGTTAATGGGGTTTCAGGGCGGTGCCATAAGCCAGGATTTCCACCGCTGGCAGGCCGGTTGCGGTAATTTGACTGGTGGTCATGCGCAGGTTTATCACCAGCGGGGCATGGCGTTCCCGGGCTGCCTCCTTGAGCCGCAAAATGGCCTCCCTTCGGGCGCGCGCAATCAATTTCTCATAGCCCCGAAGATTACCGCCAAACAGCTTCCTGATGGCAATTCTCAAGGCTTCAAACATGCCTTTTGAGAGCACCACAGAGGCCGTGACCAGAACACCGTCCGCATGGGTAAAACCGGCTGGTGGTCTTGGTTCCATGGAAACTTCAATGACGCTGAACTCCTGCTCGCGGCGGATCAGGCTGGCCATGTGCCGCCGTTCTGTAATGACCCCGCCAACCCAGCCAACCGTCACCAGCAAGGCAGGCCAAATCAGATTTTCAGCCAAAAATAACAGGACCATGCTGCTGTCGACCAGCTCACGAATGATGTGCCAAAGTTCGGCCATGGTTTACTCTGCCTCTTGCTCTGCCTCTTGCTCTGCCTCTTGCTCTGCGGCTTACTCTGCCGGCCCCAGCTTGACCGCTGAGCCGTAGGCCAGAATTTCAGCAGCCCCCTTGGTGACAGATGCGGTCGAAAGCCTGACATTGACAACCGCGTCTGCATCCATGGCGGCAGCCTCCGCTATCATTCTCTCTATGGCTTCACGGCGTGCTTCGATCAGCAACTCGGTGTAGCCCTCAAGCTCGCCACCGACGATATTTTTGAGGCCCGCCATTATATCGCGGCCCACATGTTTGGCGCGGACGGTCGAGCCCTGAACCAGACCCAGAAGTTCGCTAATTTCCCGTCCCGGCACATTTTCAATGTTACAGACAATCATTTCAGCTTTTCCTATATTGCCGCGCCCTTCCGGCGCATAACCACGGGTTCTTAGAAATATTGGATTGCATGGCCCGATTTCAAGATAAATTCATTTGCCATACCCACCGGGTCGGGTCAGGGTATTTCCAAATATCGATCATGAGGATTGTATGAAAAATTGATGATAACCCCTGCCATAGCGCTCACCACCGCTTTGCTCATGGGGATGACAGGTGTCTCAGCCCAGCCACAACAAACACCCCCACCGGCTTGTGAGGCCGAAGGGTTTCACCAGTTCGATTTCTGGATCGGCGAGTGGCGCGTAACTGCCACTGCCAACGGTAATTTTGCCGGACATAACAGTATTCAGCCAGCCGAGAATGGTTGTCTGCTGCGAGAATCCTGGACCGGGGCGAGCGGTGGCACCGGTTCCAGCATCAATTTTTATAATCCGGTGAGCGACCAGTGGCGCCAGATTTGGCACGCCTCAGGCGGTGGCGGATATATGATAGATTATGTGGGTGGCCTTAACGAGGAAGGGGCTATGGAACTGGAAGGCGAGATTTTACAACACCGGCCAGCACATGCCGATGGTCCCACCAGCTTTCCTTTCCGTGGGAAATGGACCCCCCGGGCAGACGGCACCGTGCGCCAGCAGTTCTGGCAATATAATCCCTCAAATGATGAATGGGCAGTCTGGTTTGATGGCACCTATACCCGGGTGGAGATGGAGCCCAAGAGCAGCGACTAACAGGCCAAAAACTGCGGTGCCGCCCAGCCGATCAGGGGCTCCAGACCGATGCCAAGTACGAGCGTCGGGTGAGAGGTGACTGAATGTCGTTTTGAAATTCCGCGACCCCTGCCGGTATCGACCCAGGCTTTTCTGGTGGCAACAGCATCGTGGCACTCCTCCGTTCGTCGGGCCTTGCTTGCAGCAATCAATATGCGTTCCAAATTCTGACCGGCGCTAAGACCCGAAACGCGCACGTCATGCTGGTCTGCCATGCAGGCCTGTAGAAAAAGAGCAGCGAGCGTAGCGCCCATGACTTTTGATCCAATCATTGGTCCTGGTTATCTCCCTCCCACTCTTTGTGATTTTCTTTTGGGAATTATAGGGCAAATTCGGGAGGCTGCGGAACACAAAGCGGTGAGATCAGCGCGAACCCGCACCCCATAAAAACCGGGCCCGGAAAGTCATCCGGACCCGGCATTTCCGGCAGTCAGCTCTGACCACCGACTTCCTTTAGCCTCTAAGCGCTGCGTCCACCGGACACTACGGTAAGGGGTGTAGCGGCTTCAGCAGTGGCTTCCTCAATGGCAAGCTCCCTCGTCACGAGGGTGTCTGCCGCCCGGCCCAGTGCCAGGGCATTATCACCCCACACCGTAAAGCAGCGGGGCACCATGCGCGGAATCAGCTTCATCAGCGTCTTCCAGTTATAGTCTTCAAGCATGGTTTGGGTTGCCAGGATCGGCTGTGCTTTCAGTATGGATACTTTAACAGCATCGGCCACTGCACGCATGAGTGTTGCGGCACCCAAGGGAGTCAGGATATGGCCTGTAAGGTCGGCGAGGCTTTCACCCGGAATGATGTGAATATCGTCGATATCAATCACATATCCGGTTTCGGCAGCGCGAACCACTCCTTCGAGACCCAAGGCAAAGTTGATCACGAGGCTGGTTGGTTCAATCATCTTGAAACGCACGTTAATGCGGTCCTCATCGTCCACTGATTTATCTGTGTGTGTTGACACGAGACCGGCAAGATCGAGCGCCAGGACGTATGAACCGGGAAGTTTCCGTTCGACAAAAACACTGGAGAGCATCAAGGTGGTGTCTGCTACAGCAAGCGTGGTGACATAAAAGGCACCGTCCGGCGCAATCGAAACGCTCGAGCGCAATTTCGAATTCGCCAGATTGGCTTTGACAACATCCTTGAGATTTTCAAGCGTCTGTTCTTTTGCAAGTTCCAGATTGTCGAGAGGAAGGTTTGAAGCAAGCTGCGCAGTTTTCACGACAGTCGCCTCATTAGTTGCATTATGGGTAGGCATTTAACGGTCTCCTTTTTGCCCCGGGGAAAGGGGCTTTTTTCGGGGGGCCTGAAGGATCAGGAAAGGCCAAAAACCTCAAACCGATCAAATCTCCAGGAAGGCGCAAATCATAACAAAGTATCGATCTCCTGTCCTTCATTAACCATAAATAACAATAATAAACCATAAACTTGAAATAATGTTTCATTAACCTTCAATTCATGCTTGAACTGGAAGACCCAAAGCACCCCCATTTGGCGAAGCATTAACAAGAGGTAAAAAAAGGCTTAACAAGAGGTTAAAATGACTCCTGAACCCCTCCCCCGAGTCGTTTCTAATGCCACTGATTTCAAGACCTGTTTTGAACCTGTTTACTATAGAATTTATTCCCCCAGTAATGAACCTCATCAGCGCGATGAGGATTCTGATAGCGATGGTTTAATAGAAGCTTCGGTCAAGGTCAGGGTCGCCGACGAACTGCATCTTTGTGCTGCGGAGGGTAATGGACCGGTTGATGCGCTGAACAAAGCCTTGCGTAAATCCCTGGTTGAGAAATTTCCTGTGGTCTTGGATCTGCATCTGATTGACTATAGTGTCAGGGTTATCAATTCATCACAGGAAACTGCCGCGAAAGTCAGGGTCTATCTAGAACACAGTTTTGAGGGTGAAACCTACGGCACCGTGGGTGTCAATGTCGAGAGCATCAAAGCAAGCTGGAAGGCGCTTGTAGAAGCTGACCATGATGCCCGTATGCAA
>JACZYI010000111.1 GCA_022571175.1 Pseudomonadota bacterium | reverse complement strand
GCACAGTGCTGCACCAAACTCCGTTGCTATTTTCATCCTTGACAAGCGGGGTAGCTATATCTTATTTAATTTTTTAATTGACTGAATGGTCAGTCATCTAAATATCTAATGAAGTAACAATTGATGAGACAGCAGCTCGGAAAAGATAAAATACTGCAGGCAGCAATGAAATTATTTGCAAAACAGAGCTTTCATACCACGTCAATCAGCCAAATTGCCGAGGCTGCGAATGTCTCAAAAGGCTTAATGTATAATTATTTCAAGAGTAAGGAAGCATTGCTTTTGGCTATTATCCATCAGGCCAGTGAAGAAATTTTTGATGTGGCTGACCATCTGTCATCCCGGAGTAATTATCAAAAGACCCTTCGCCATTTTCTGGATCAGTATTTTCTCTTTTTAAAGGCCAATAAAAGCTATATTTCATTTCAGCTGGGTTTGTTCTTCCAGCCTGACCTGAAAAAAATAGTTGAGGCTCCTCTCCAAAAACGGGCGGACCATCTTTTATCCCTGACCGAGGCGATGTTTCGTGAAGCGGGTATCGACGACCCCAATAGTACTGCCAGGCGGTTTATGACTGAGCTTGACGGCATTGCTTTTCATTTCCTCGCGGTTTTTAAAAACTTCCCGCTGGAGCGCATGCAGGAAAATTTATTTAATAATTACAAGAGGTTACAAAAATGACCCGCTATAGACTTATCAAGACAGATTCTGCTGAGCTCACAGACCTGAAACAAATGTATTTATCGCAATCAGCCGCCCCTCTGGACGGAATGTGGGAGAGTTTCGTAACCCAGGCAGATCACTATTCCATTCAATCCCGGGACAAAATCATTGGCTATTCGGTCATCAATTCAGAGCAAAAACTTCTTCAGTTTTTTGTGATCGGAGCGCACCACAAAGGCCGAATTTTCAGCCAGGTTTTAGCCGAGAAAAATGTTACCGGAGCCTTCGTAAATACCGCTGAATCCCAATTTCTGTCGCTCTGCATGGATCATCACAAATCCGTTGTTATCAACGCCCTCATGTATCACGTTGAAAAAGATACCCTTATCAAAGAGGCCGTATTTCCTCCCGAAACAGACTTCAGAATAATCGACGAAGATGAATTGCCAACGGCTTTTGAGTTTGGCATCAGAACCCTGGGGGTTGATCCGGACTGGTTGAAAGGATATTTTACCAACCTGATAAAACGAGAGGAGCTTTTTGGCTTGTGGCAGGATGATTGCCTGATTGCCACGGGGGAATGCAGGGTGAGCGATTCCCAAAAACCATTCGCGGATGTGGGCATGATAGTTTCAAAAAGCCATCGCAAGCAGGGCCTTGCCACAAATATTTTACGGGCTCTGATACATCTTTGTCATCAAGATGGGCTTAGACCTATCTGTTCAACGGAGGCCGGTAATATCGCCGCTCAAAAGGCCATTGCAAAAGCCGGATTTATCAGCCATCACCGAATATTGGAGATCATATTTTAGGGGCCCCGTCAGAACAAGTCGGGCGCACCAATTATCATTCCGCCATTTGGCGGCATATCCAGCAACTTTCAGACTATGCCCAGCCCAGCTGCGAGAGCGAATGACCGTCGTTCCATATCTTTGTCATATGGCTGATCTTGTCGCCCTCAAACTCCATGGCATAGACATAGTCAGCCGCCAACTCATTTCCAGTGGGTGCTACCGGCCCGCCTTCACCGGTATGCGTTCCGCTAAACACAGCAAATGCCAAAACCGTGTTTCGGCTTTCGTCCAGTGCAAAACCCTTGAGTTCAAAGCGTCCGTCCGGGATCGGGATGAGAAGGCCTTTCATCCATTCGGTATAAGCTTCAACTGTCGCCACATCAGCCAGTGCACCCGATTGACAGGAAAAAGTTGCCCCCTCGTGACACCATGTTTTGCAGCCGTCCCACCCTTGCCCGGTTTCACAGGCCTCGAAGAATGCCATCGCGGAATCATGAATTGACATATGAGTTTTCTCCCTATCTTGAGCGATTTCAAAGGAAAAGCTTCCCACTATATATATAAACCAGATAATATTTTAGGAGCAATTGTTTTAATTATCCACTTCGAGCTTCAATACGAAAAGGATATTCTAAATCCAAGACTGGCGAGTTCAACCATCACAAAATTATAAAACTGCCGGAATAAACCGCCTCCATCCGCTTTCACGCTCCCTATCTGGAGGTGCGGGCTCGACGCGAACCGGGCTCGGTAGAAGCCCGTACGGGTGCCGGAATGGAACAGTATGAATTTGGCTGGGCACGACCCGCCCGCGGGCTCTGGGATGCAGCGCTTCGCCAGCATGGCCAGCCGGTGGCCATCGACATCGCTGGAAATCTTTTTGGAGCGCATTCCTATATTGGCAATTCCATGGTGCGTGCAGCCCCAGGCCAGACCCTTGCAGAAGCCTATGATGGCATGATCTTCCTCGCACCCATTGATGAACTGGAGAAAACCGCAACTGTGGATTTTATTTATACTCCCGCTTATCGTCACGAACTTGAACGCCGCCTCAAAATCATGATGAACGAGGAGCAGCTCGCCGCCACCATGGAGCGGGTCGAGGTCGACAATCTGACCGCATATGTCGAATGGATGGTCACGCCAAGTGGTGATCGCCAACCCCTACCCCAATCGGCTGCCACCGGCCCTGAAACTGCCTGGAAAGACCATGGGGGATAGGGTCCTGCTGTTCCCACCGTCCGATCAAGCATCCCATAGTTCCGCCAAGGGAGCCACCAAAGGCCTCTCTAGCCCCCGGAATCACATTGACTCATGGTTGCGGCAGAACCTAACGTCTCTGGCGCGGGGGTGAAACAGACAATAAACGGGGAACAAGCATGAAAATCGGTCATTTTGCGGCAGCTCTCAATGGAGGGCGTGGCATCACGCGCCTCATAATTACAACTTCACTTGCCCTTACTCTCGCCATGACAGGGCATGAGGCCAAAGCCCAAGTGGATGAAGCCTATCTGGAAGCGCTCGAATACCGGAATTTAGGCCCTTTCCGGGGTGGCCGGGTAACCTCAGTGGCCGGAGTTACCGGTAATACCCTCACTTATTATATGGGGGCTGAAGGTGGTGGGGTCTGGAAGACCACCAATGCTGGCGTAAGCTGGGATAATATTTCCGATGACTTTTTTACATCCGGTTCCATTGGTGCAATTGATGTCTCTGATTCCGATGCCAACGTCATTTATGTGGGCACTGGCACCTCTGATATTCGGGGCGTCTCGGCCGGTCAGGGCGATGGCATGTATAAATCAACCGACGGTGGCCAGACCTGGATCCATATTGGCCTGCGGGACTCGCGCCATATTGCCAGCATCCAGATTCACCCCACCAACCCCGATCTGGTTTATGTGGCGGTTCAGGGTGCGGCCTATGCGCCCACCGATGAGCGCGGCATTTATCGCTCATCTGATGGCGGCACTACCTGGGAGAAAATATTATTCGTGGATGAGGTCACAGGCGGGGCTGATTTGAAAATGGATGCCACCAACTCGCGTATTCTCTATGCCACGCTCTGGGACCATCAACGAAAACCCTGGGAAATCCGCTCTGGTGGCCCGGGATCAGGAATTTATAAATCCACGGATGGCGGCGATAATTGGGAAGAACTGACCGAAGGCCTGCCCGAAGGCATGGGCAAGATTGGGGTGGCCCCCTCACCCGCAAACCCCAGCATTGTCTGGGCGATTGTGGAAGCAAAAGAAAAAGGCGGTCTTTATCGCTCAGATGATGGCGGTGAAAACTGGACGCTTGTCAACGGTGACCGGCGGCTGCACGCACGTTCCTGGTATTATATGCATGTGGATGCCGATCCGGTGGATGAAAATACCGTCTATGTGATGAACTCGGGCTTTTACCGCTCGATTGATGGCGGCAAGTCGGTTTCTGTTATCCGCGGTCCACATGGTGATTACCATGACCTCTGGATCAATCCCGATAATGCCAAAAACATGGTTCAAGCCAATGATGGCGGAGGCACGGTCACCTTCGATAGTGGCCAGACCTGGTCGCCCATAAATAATCAGCCCACGGCGCAATTTTATCGAGTCAATGTGGATAATATGTTCCCCTATCGGGTCTATGCCGGCCAGCAGGATAATTCCACGGTCGCCATTTCAAGCCGTGGACTGGACGGTGGCATCGGACGCGAGGACTATTTTTCCGTGGGTGGTTGCGAGAGCGCTTTTGTCTCGTTCGACCCCGATAACCCGCGCTATGTTTATGCTGGCTGTTATTTGGGGCAAATTAACGAATGGGACCGCGAGACCACATTCACACGGGATATCCGGGTCTATCCGGAAATTGCTTTTGGGGTTGATCCCAAAGACCGAAAATATCGCTTTAACTGGAATGCGCCGATTATAGTCTCCGAGCATGACCCGAGCGTCATATACCACGGTGGTAATGTGCTGTTGAAATCCACCGATCGGGGCAATAGCTGGGTGGAGATTAGCCCGGACCTCACCCGCGATGAAGAAGACAAGCAAGGCCCCATGGGCGGGCCCATCACCAATGAGATCAGCGAAAATTATAATACCCTCTCCTATGTGGAGGAATCCCCCCATAGCGCTGACGTTATTTGGGCCGGCAGCGACGATGGCCTGGTGCACGTGACGCTGGATGGTGGCGAGAGTTGGACCGATGTCACACCCAGAAGGGCGGGTGATGGAATTGTAAATGCTATTGAGGTTTCCCCGCATGACCCCGATACGGTCTATCTTGCCTTCAACAAATTCCGTTATAACGATCATACTCCCTTCATCTACAAAACTACCAACAATGGCCGCCGTTGGACCAATATTGCCGAGGGCCTGCCCGAGAATGCCTTTGTCCGGGTGGTCCGGGAAGACCCGGTTCGCCCGGGGCTACTTTACGCAGGAACCGAGATCGGTATCTTCATATCCTTTGATGATGGCGACAATTGGCAGCCTCTGAAACTCAATTTGCCTGCGGTGCCAGTCACCGATATTTTCATCAAGGATAATGACCTGGTGCTATCCACCCAGGGACGGGCCTTCTGGATCATGGATGACATCACGCCCTTGAGACAGCTTGATGAGGCTGCACTTTCGGCCAATGTGCATCTTTTTGAGCCCAAACCCGGATATGCCTTCATTGGTGGTGGTTTTGGCCGCAGTAGCACGGAAGCCCCCAACCCGGATAATGGTGCCTGGATTTATTATGCCCTGGCCGATGAACCTGACCTCGAGGGAACATCGCTAACCATGGAAATTCTCAACAGCGATGGTGATCTGGTGCGCATATTTGAAGCTGGTGAGGATGATGAATTAACCACTGATAAGGGTTTGAACCGTATTGCCTGGAATATTGTGGGCGAAAATTCGCCCCATGTGGCTGGCCTTTTGGCCCGCGCATCAGGTGGCGATGATACGGTGGTCGGGTTCAGGCAACCACCGGGCGATTACACCGTCCGTTTGTCTCTGGGGGATGAGACGGTGGAAACCGCTCTTGTCATTACCCAGGATCCGCGCTCGAAGGTCTCGGATGATGCAATTCTAGTGCAATATACCATCACGGTCGAAGCCTTTGGCATGGTTCAGGAACTGAACCGTACCATGCTGGCTTTTCGTGATGTGAAGGAACAGGTGGAACTGGTGAAAACCAGATCCGAAAAAGTTGAGTTGCCGGAGGCGGTTTTGGAAGCCGTAGAGACACTTCTTGAAGCCCTGGACGCCTGGGACAAAGGTATTGTGAGCAGCAAGCGGGAGTTTTTCCAGGATGTTCTGAACTGGCCTGATCTGCTTTTCACCGATATCCAGAATATTTACGCAACCATCTCAGGTGCCACACCACCGCTCACCGCCGGCATGCATGAGCGCTATCAGGTGGTGAAGACAGATTTCGCCACCGCCATGGCGGACCGTGACGCCATCGTCAATGGTCCGCTTGCGGCCTTTAACGACGCCTATGCCAATGCCGGTCTGCCGGCAGCGCTATTGCCATCTTTTAGCAACGACGGTGATTAGAAGAACAGATAATTATCGAAATAAATTAAGACTCACAAGGGAATGCTATGTCTAAGTTTTGGTCAGAAAAATTATCGCTAAAAGTTATTCTGGTGGTTTTGGGTTTTGCCACCAGTGCTCTCCTCTCAGCGAGCGCGGCAAACGCACAGGTTGAGGCTGCCCTGTTTGAAGGTCTGAGTGCTCGCTCGGTTGGGCCCGCCACAGTTTCTGGCCGGATTTCTGCCATCGATGTGGTGTTATCGGACACCAACATAATTTATGCTGGCGCCGCTACCGGCGGCCTCTGGAAATCCATCGATGGCGGATTGATCTGGAACCCCATTTTTGATGACCAGGATGTAAACTCCATTGGCGCTGTAGCGGTTTATCAACCCAACCCCAGCATTGTCTGGATCGGTTCGGGCGAGGGAAATGTCAGAAATTCCACCTCCATAGGCGCCGGTATTTATAAATCCATTGATGGCGGCAGAAGCTTTCTGAAAGTCGGTCTTGAAGGCACCGAGCGCATCAATCGTATCGCTCTCCACCCCACAAATCCGGAGATTGCCTATGTGGCGGCTTTGGGCACTCTTTGGGGTGAGAATAAAGACCGGGGCATATACA
>JACZYI010000110.1 GCA_022571175.1 Pseudomonadota bacterium | reverse complement strand
AGGTTGCAAGACCGCCGGATGTGCCCTGATCGGCGGCGAAAGTGCCGAAATGCCGGGAATATACGCGCCAGCGGAGTTTGATCTGGCAGGATTTGCGGTGGGGGCCGCTGAACGCGGCAGTCTGATCGATGGCAGCAACATCTCACCCGGTGATGTGATTTTGGCTCTGGCCTCCAGTGGTGTGCATTCAAACGGCTTTTCGCTGGTTCGTAAACTGGTTGAAGATAATGATATAACTCTTTCTGATAAAACAACATTTGATGACTCCATAACTCATGGTGAGACTCTGCTCACTCCCACGCGCATCTATGTGAAATCATCGCTCAAGGCCCACCAGGCTGAGCTGGTTCGTGGTTTGGCGCATATAACCGGTGGTGGCCTGCCCGAAAATCTCCCACGCGTGCTGCCCAGCCGTACCGCAGCGCACATCAATGCTGATTTGTGGGAACTTCCGGCAATCTTTGGCTGGCTCCGGGATTTGGGCCATATGACCCCGGATGAGTTGCTACGCACTTTCAATTGCGGGGTCGGCATGGCGGTTATTGTGTCTGCGGCCAGGCAGGCGGAGGCCGAGGACCTGCTCCGCTCCGAGGGTGAGACCGTGTTCAGGATCGGTGAAATTGTGGAGGCTGGTGGCGCACCCCATGCTAAAATTTCCGGCTCCAAAGGCACCTGGGGTTATGATGCGGCCTGGAAGGCCCGCACGCTCGCCGCCTGATGCCTGAAGCGATGCGTACAGCCATTCTCATATCCGGTCGGGGCAGCAATATGGAAACCTTGCTCAAGGCCTCCGCCAGCCCGGATTACCCGGTCGAGATGGCCTTGGTATTATCCAACAACCCCGAGGCAAAAGGCCTGACCACCGCCAGCCAGGCGGGTATTAAGGCGGTTGCTCTCGATCATCGGGACTATGCCGACCGGGACAGCTTTGAATCTGCCCTCACCGCCCGCCTGCTTGAAGCTGGAATTGAAATGATCTGTTTGGCGGGCTTTATGCGACTTCTCAATCCTGCCTTTGTGACAAAATGGCATAACAGGCTCATCAACATCCATCCCTCCCTGCTGCCCGCCTATAAAGGGCTTGATACCTACGCCCGCGCCATTGATGCCGGTGAGACATATGCCGGTTGCAGTGTGCATTATGTGAGGCCGGAAATGGATGCCGGACCGATCATTCTTCAGGCGGCGGTTCATATTCTGGATGGGGATACCCCCGAGGGGCTTGCCAGCCGCGTGCTGGCTGAAGAGCACCGCATTTACCCCGAAGCACTCAAAATGGTGGCCCTGGGCAAAGTAGATGTGCGGAATGAAAAGGTTGTGGGTTACGACCCGGATGCGGCCATCGCGGCGCTTGAAAATCAGGGCTGAGCTAGCCCACGATCTCGTCATCAGAAAACATCTGGGCAATCTCGAGGGTGGCAGTCTCGACACTGTCCGAGCCATGAACGGAATTGGCTTCGATCGATTCTGCACAGTCCGCACGAATGGTCCCGGCCTCCGCATCCGCTGGATTGGTGGCACCCATAATTTTGCGATTTATGGCAACCGCATCTTCCCCCTCAAGAACCTGAAGCACCACCGGACCCGAGGTCATGAAAGCCACCAGATCACCATAAAAAGGGCGCTCAGCATGGACCGCATAAAAAGCCTCTGCCTGCTCTTGAGAGAGGCGCACGCGCTTTTGTGCCACAATGCGCAAGCCCCCGGCCTCCAGCATGGCGTTGATTTTACCGGTCAGATTGCGCCGGGTTGCATCGGGTTTGATGATCGAGAAAGTCCGTTCCAGTGCCATGATTTCAGTCCTTGGGCGTTCAGGTTCATATTGGCGCGCCTTATAGGCGAGAGCGCAGGGTGACGCAAGCGCGAACTGCTTACTGTTTTTTTTGCCACTGCCCGCTTTCGCTTTGCATCCAGTATGTCATGGCATGGCCAGCCTCCTTGTGGCTGGTCCAGCGTTTGCGTGCGAGACTGGTAATCATCTCGGAGCGTCCGTCAAACAAATAGAGGCACCGCTCATAGTCCTGAAGGCCGTCATCGCTGACTTCATTGACCAGCACCAGAATTTCCGCCCGGTTGGGATTATCATCGCCATCGGTAATATAGATCGGTTGATCCTCAGCAAAGCCGGTTTTGGCGGTACCGTGGGGCAGAAAACTATCCGGGTCATAGCTCCAGAGCACATCGTCAATCTGGCTCACCATCGCCTCTCCCGGGGCCCTGATGACTGCCCGCTTGCCAGAGGCAATAACCCGCTCCATCAATTGGGCGAGTGCTACCTCAACCGCTTGTTTCTGGATATGATAATAGCTGATGTCGGTCATGGAGATGAATTCGCCCTAAAGTCAAATTTCGTAATTGTCGGCCACAAACCGGTCCAGCAGGCGCACGCCATAGCCGGTAGCGCCTTTTTCCCACAGGGGTTTGTTGGCCGCAGACCAGACCACACCCGCCACATCGATATGCGCCCAGGGAACGCCATTGGTGAAGCGCTTGAGGAACTGAGCGGCTGTGATAGAGCCCGCCCCCTTGCCGCCGATATTTTGCATATCGGCAATCTGCGAGTTGATGAGCTTGTCATAGTTCTCACTCAAGGGAAGCCGCCAGACCAGATCGCCGGTGATTTTCCCCGCGGCATCAAGTTGTTCTGCGATCTTGTCATCATCGGTAAAATAGCCCGCATACTGGTCATAACCAAGGGTGACAATAATGGCCCCGGTCAGTGTTGCCAGATCAATCATCACCTGGGGTTTATATTTTTGCTGGCAATACCAGAGCACATCGGCCAGCACCAGACGGCCTTCGGCGTCCGTATTCAGAATTTCTATGGTCTGGCCAGAAAGTGATTCCACCACATCGCCCGGACGTTGGGCCGTGCCCGAGGGCATATTTTCCACCAGCCCGACGATGCCGACTACATTGGCTTTGGCTTTACGTTTTGCCAATGCCTTCATGGCACCAACCACGATGCCTGCCCCGCCCATGTCCCATTTCATCAGGTCCATGCCTTCGGCGGGCTTGATGGAAATGCCACCGGTATCGAAGGTGACGCCCTTGCCGATCAGTGCCACCGGCTTCGTCATTTTCGCTTTCGGCACGCCGTTCCAGCGCATGACCACAACCTGGGATTCAAAATTACTGCCCTGCCCCACACCCAAAAGAGCGCGCATGCCGATTTTCCTGAGCGCCGCCTCGCCAAGAATCTCCACCTTCAAACCATCAGCTTCGAGCGATTTGATAATTTTGGCAAAGCTTTTTGGATAGACCACATTTGGCGGTTCGGAGGTGAGATCGCGGGTGAGAAAAACACCGGAAATTACTTTCTTGGCCACGGCAAAAATCACTTTTGCCTGTTTGCTCTGGTGGGACAATATCCGCACGGTTTTCAGGCTGGGTTTTTTCTTGTTCGCTTCCTTGGTGCGATATTTATCAAAACGATAACTGCGGATCAACAAACCTGATGCCAGATGGGCCGCAAACGCGCCTTCCGGGACCGGTGAGCCTTTTATTCTGTCAACCACCACCGCCAGCTGCTTTTCACCGGAGGTCTGCAGGCGGGCGGCTATGGCCCCGCCAATTTCTTCCACTGTCCGTTGGGTCAGATTTTCAGGATCGCCCACACCCACCAGCACCAGGCGGGTAAGCTTGCCGTTGCCCGGGGAGATGAGTTCTAAAATCTCGCCCTTGCTGCCACTGAAATTTGCGTTTTTCAGGGCTCGACTCAAGGCTCCTTTGGTGATTTTGTCCAGCGCTTTGGCCGAAGGGGAAAGCGTTTTTTTGGCCGCAGAAAAAACGGCGATGGCACCGCTTTCGGGAAAAGGTTTATCAGCAATCGTTATATTCATTGAAGCCTCATCTATGATTTGAAATGCCTTATTCTCGCTGGCTTTGGATCATATAGCGCCTGTGGAGGCAATTTGAAATGCAAAAGACATGCCTCCTCGAAGGCACTCGACAATTGCATAGTTGCCTGCAAGCGGGCATAACTGCCCAAGCGTTGTCAATAGAGGCGTTTAAACAAGAGCTTATGAGCGACAAGAGCTGGATCGCGCCAAGGGGTTGAAGGTGAAAAAGCGCACGCACATGGGAGCGAAGGCTCCTCTGGTCCGCTTGAGGAATGGGCTGGCTCGTTTCAAGGGCGGCATTTCCGTGCTGGCGCTGGCCACCGTGCTGGTGGCGACCCCCCTCAATGTTCAGGGCCAAGACCAGCAGGATCAGGATGAAGAGGGCGCGATTGAATTGTCCGCAGCCAACCTGGTTTACGACCAGATCAGCGGCGATGTGACCGCCAGGGGCAATGTGTTTATTGAGCGCAATGGCTACACCCTTGAGGCCGACACGGTTTATTATAATGAACTCACCGGCATCGTGCGTGCGGTGGGCAATGTGCGCATTATCGATCCGGACGGAAATATTCTGCTTCTGGATGAGGTGGAGCTTACCAGCAATTTGCGTGAAGGCTTCGTCTCCAACGTGCGTTTCATCCTCTCCGATGGCTCGCGTCTGGCGGCGCGCGATGGTCAACGCATGATCGGGCGCCAAACCACACTTAATTTTGCTGCTTTCACCCCCTGCCAGATGGTTTGTGTGCGGGGCGAGCGCGTCAAGAAAAACCCCCAATGGCAATTGAAAGCAGTGCGCGTGGTACATGATGCCGAAAAACGCAGGCTTTATTATAAGGATGCCTTTCTAGAGCTGTTCGGCGTGCCGATTCTCTATTTGCCCTATCTCTCGCATCCTGATCCGACCGTTGAGCGCGCGAGCGGCTTTCTGGCTCCCGAAATTGCCCAGCGACGAGAGACCGGCGTCGCCCTTTCCCTGCCCTATTATTTCGCCATTTCGCCCAGCATGGATGCAACCCTCACACCAATTCTCACAACCAAGGAAGGTCTGGTGCTGGCCGGACAGTTTCGTCGCCGTCTGGCGATCGGACAGATACAGTTTGACGGTAGCGGCACCTATGTGGATGAGCGCGACATCAACAATGTCAAAACCGGCAAAAATGATTTCAGGGGTCATTTTTTCGCCACCGGCGAGTTTACCCACAGCGACGTCTGGCGCTCGCATTACCAGTTTAATATCGCCTCGGACGATACCTATCTGCGCCGCTATGGCTTTTCGAAACTCGATACCCTGACCAGTGAATTTCAGTCCGAGGGCTTTTACGGACGATCCTATGTCAGCCTTCGCTCGCTCTGGTTCCAGGGCTTGAGGGTTGAAGATATTCAGGGCCTGACCGCATACGCCTTGCCCATGATTGACTACAGCTTTGTGGGTAAGCCCGACAAACGCGGCGGAGTCATTCGTGCCAACGTTAATGCCCTTGCTCTCCACCGGTCCGCGGGCATGGATACCCGCAGGCTTTCCACCTCGAGCTCATACTCCATTCCCTATACCAATGATTTGGGCCAGGTGTTTCGTCTCAGCGCCAATATGCGATTTGACGCCTATGATATTCGCGATTCCAGTCGTCCGGACATCCCGGTATTTGCCGGCATTGATGGCTCCAAGACCCGCTTCCTTCCTCATCTGACGGGTTCGTTTCGCTGGCCTTTTATCAAAATTGGCGCCACTCAGGTCCAGACCTTTGAGCCCATATTTTCATTTGTGGTGGCCCGAAAGGGTGGAAACCCTCCCGAAATATCAAATGAAGACAGCCGAACTTTCGAGCTCACCGACACCAATATATTTTCCGAGAATCGTTTTCCGGGTATCGACCGCTTTGAAAGCGGTTCTCGCCTGAATTATGGCGGCAAATGGTCACTGCAAGGGGATGGCATGGATCTGGCTTTGATGGTGGGGCAGAGTTTTCGCTTTAATGACGATATCACTATTTTCCCGGATGGCACCGGACTGTCAGGCAATTTCTCCGATTTCGTTGGCCGCTTCGATATTGGCCTGGGTGATTATATTGATTTTGCCCACCGCTTTCGACTGGACAAGGATACCTTCCGGGTTCGTCGCAACGAAATAGATATTATATTCGGCAATGGCGAGCCGTTTTCCATGACCGTGAGCTATTTTCAGTTGAACCGGAATCGTCAGGCAGAAGGCATTCAGGATACTGAGGAAATACGGATGAGCGTACGATATCGGGTGAGAAAGAACTGGACTATCTTCGGCGATATCACCCAAAATTTAACCAATGGGCGAGATGCCATTGCGCATGGCATCGGAGTTCTATATAGGGACGAATGCATTGATTTCAGTCTGTTTTGGCAACGGTCTTTTACACAGGATAGAGATATTGTACCGGGCAGTTCCATTCAGTTCAGAATCCGGCTAAAACATTTAGGATAAAATTAATATGTCATATACATGAACTGGGAACTGTATTTAGAGGGAGCATGATTAAATGGGGTCCAATAAGTTTCAGTTAACATCTGAATATTGTTGTTTCGAAAGAAGTGTACAAGGAAGCTATACGCAGTTATAATATTAAGGAAAATACTATAAAGGTTGTTTATGAACCAATTGAAGCTATTGAAAAAATTTCTAATTACAGTGATGAGCCTACATTTGAAAAATTGAAAGGTAATTTTTTAATTGGTTCCTCAGGACATGTACACTGGAGAAAAGGTCCGGATGTTTTTATAAACGTAGCCTATTATACAATCAAAAAAAAGAATATGCGGAATATTTGTTTTTATTGGATAGG
>JACZYI010000109.1 GCA_022571175.1 Pseudomonadota bacterium | reverse complement strand
AACCTGTGTGTGGGCCACGTAGGCATTGTCGAGCGGCGCCGCAGTAGTAATCGTGGGGGGCGTGTTATCAACAACCAAGGCGTCATCCCCGGTGACGACTACGGCGGTGTTACCGGCGAAATCCATCATGTGGATGCAGGGTATAATATTATTGGCATGAAACTGGAAGACGCCCCTGATATAGCCCTGGACTAATTCCCGCGACTCTGAACAGGATCTTTTTCAAACAGTGCCACCAGTTCCAGATGATATGACCAGAGAAACTGGTCCACCGGGCGCAACCATTGCAAGCGGTAACCGCCATCCATCAGGATGCGGGCGTCACGGGCAAAACTGTTCGCGTTGCAGGATACCGCAATAACTCTCGGCACATCACTTTTGGCCAATTCGCGGCATTGCTCCCTGGCACCCGCTCTGGGCGGATCAAAAACCACCAGATCAAATTTCTGCAGTTCGTCAGGTCTCAAAGGCCTTCTGAAAATATCCCGATGCTCTACGGTCACCGGCTTCATATGGACCGCTTTTATGGTGGCGGCTTCAAGCGCATGGCAATATTTCATGTCTCCTTCAACCGCATGGACAGGTCTCTTTTCGGCAAGCGCGAAAGTAAAAGTCCCGAGGCCGGAAAAAAGATCAAGGGCGCGAGCACACCCATCAGCGGCTTTCTTCACCTCTACCACCAAAGCCTGTTCACCGGCGTGCGTGGCCTGAAGAAAGGCACCGGGAGGAAAGGAAACATCAACCCCGGAAAAACAAACCATGGGCCTTTTAAGGTCTGCAATAGTCTCCAGAAAGCCACCGACCTTTACTGAAAGTCTGGCCAAGTCACGGTCATGGGCAAAACCAGCAAGTCTTTCCCGCGCTTCAAGGGTGATTTCATCTGGTAATCCCAGGATCAAATCAACCCCCATGGAAAGCTCTGTCATTTGAACAGAAGCCCCCTGCCCCTTGTTCAGTAAAGATTTAAGCAGGCCTCTTAACGGTGCAACCAAGGTAAAGAGGGTCTCCGCCATAATGATGCAGGAATGCATATCAATAATAGTGTGGCTGGAAGCAGCATGGTAACCGAGCAGCAAATCACTACCCTGGCGGAGAGCCTTAAGCTCAACCCGGCGCCGGGCCATAACGTTTGAGAAATGCGGCGTTAAAACTTCGGGCGCATGGAGTCCCTGATGAGCCAGGGCCATTAAAGGGCGTTTTCTGATCCAGTCCCGATAGACCGAATCCTTTAATTGCTGAAGCTGACAGCCACCACATTTTGTAAAATGCTCGCAAGGAGGCGTTTCCCGGGTTGGGCCTTCGGTGATTATTTTTATAATCTGTCCGCGAAATGCTTCCCTGCCGGTTGGCTCAAGTGCCACTTCAAGCACATCTCCGGGTGCTGCAAAGGGCACAAAAACCACACCCCTCTCCGTTTTGGCAATGCCATCCCCGCGGGCACCCAATTCATTAATCTCAACAATGATGCTATCACCCATAAAGGGCTCCCATCAGATATTCCACATTCCCCTCAGGGCCTGTTATGGGGCTTTCCACCATCCCAAGCACTGTCCAACCAGACCGGGATGCCATCCATTGCGAGATGTCCTCGCAAACTTCCGCCCGGGTTTTAGAATCTCTGACCACACCCTTTTTCCCGACTTTATCCTTGCCAGCTTCAAATTGTGGCTTGATGAGCGCCACCAGCCACGCGCCGGGAGAGACCAGTTCGAGGGATGCAGGCAGGATGGTTTTTAAGGATATGAAACTGGCATCACAGGTAATCAGGTTCAGCGGGTCTGGTATTTTGTCCTTTGTGAGATAACGAGCGTTGGTCTTTTCCAGCACCACGACCCGCTCATCATTTCGAAGTTTCCAGTCCAACTGCCCCCGACCAACATCAACCGCATAAACTTTTTTGGCACCGCCCGTCAGCAGAACATCGGTAAATCCGCCGGTTGATGCCCCAATATCCAGCGCCGTCATGCCTTTTGGTAAAATCTTAAAATGATCCAGGCCGTGTGTGAGCTTCACTCCGCCTCTGGAGACCCAGGGGTGATCCGGACCTCTCACCTCAAGCGGTTGCTCGGGTGATATAAGCTGGCCAGCCTTGTGGATTCGTTGTTCGCCGGAAAAGACCTTGCCAGCAAGGATCAGCGCCTGCGCCCGCGTCCTGGAGGGAGCAAGACCACGTTCGGTGAGTGCCAAATCTGCTCGAATTTTTCCTTGCGGGCTCATGAGCCTCAGTTTTGACGATCAATCACATAATGAGCAAGGCTATTCAGAAGAGCCGCTTTTTCCCCAAATTCCTGTAAATGCTCAATCGCCTGATCCGCCAGAATACGGGCCTGCTGCCGGGCGCGCTCAGGCCCGAGATGGGCGACAAAAGTCGCTTTGCCGCGCTCGGTATCCTTACCGGTAGCCTTTCCCATGGCCGTGGCGTCCCCTTCATGGTCGAGTAAATCATCTGCGATTTGAAAAGCCAGACCCAAATCCTTGGCATAGCCATAAAGGAGATGGCGGCGATGCCGGTCGGCCTTGCCCAGAATCGCGCCGGCTTCAGCCGAATAACAAATGAGTGCACCCGTTTTCATTTGTTGCAAACGTGTAATACCAGATAAATCGAGGGTCTTGTTCTCGGCAACCAGATCAATCATTTGACCGCCAACCATGCCGTGAACACCCGATGCTTGCGCCAGGGTGCGTATAAGTTCGAGGCGCACTCTAGGATCCGGATGGCTCGCCTCGTCGGCCAGAATCTCAAAGGCCAGGGTTTGCAGGCCATCGCCAGCAAGTATGGCTGTGGCCTCGTCAAATTCCAGATGGGCCGTGAGTTTTCCCCGTCGCAACTCGTCGTCATCCATGGCGGGCAAATCATCATGTACCAGTGAATAAGAATGAACGCACTCAATGGCTGCAGCCGTTCTCATCGCCACTGAACGGTCCACCCCAAACATCTCGGAGGAGGCCACAACCAAGAACGGGCGCAGCCTCTTTCCCCCGGCAAAAACCACATAGCGCATGGCGTCAAATAATTGCTTTTCATCGCCGCTAACGTCCGGAATCAGCCGGTTAAGCAGCTTCTCCACATCCGTCGATATGTCGACCATAGCCTCTTTCAGGTGATCCTTGCTGGACATGCGCACCCCTGCCTATTGGCCGTCAAAGGGCTCCACGCCCTCGACACTTCCGTCTTCGGCCAGTCGAATTTTTTCGATTCTTGCCTCGGCGGTTTTCAGTTTTTCCCGGCAGTGTCGCTTCAATTGGGTGCCCCGAGTATATATTTCGATAGACTCTTCCAGGCCAACCTCCCCAGCCTCCAGCTTTTGCACGATGTCTTCAAGCGCAGCCAGCGCATCCTCAAAGCTCAAGGCCTTTATCTTCTCTGGAATTTTGTCACTTTTGCTCGCCATTTTTGCCCCCCAAGGCTCAAATATGATGGAGACATATTATCGCTTTTCGTCAATCAAATGTAATAATAATTGCAGACTCGGCAAATGCAAAAACAATCGCTGGCTAGGCCCGAGATACGTCTCGTTTGGCTTTTTCCTCAGCCACCAGCTCTTTTTTGGATAGCTTGCCAATAACGGTCTTGGGCAGATTATCCCGAAACTCTATCTCTTTGGGCATTTCATGGCTTCCCAGACGATCCTTCAAGAAATTCAGTATTTTATCTTTGCCCAAAGCCTGTTGACCCTGTTTGAGCACAATAAAGGCTTTGGGTACCTCCCCATGATAGTCATCCGGAATGCCTATAACCGTCACTTCTTTTACCGCCGGATGCCGGTAAAGTGCCTCTTCCACCGTGCGTGGATAGACGTTAAATCCTGACACCAGGATCAGATCCTTTATCCGATCGACAATAAAGAGATAGCCCTCATCGTCCATATATCCCACATCGCCCGTTCTGAGGCGTCCGTCTATCAGCACCTCGGCGGTGGCTTCCGGTCGTTTCCAGTAGCCCTTCATGACCTGGGGCCCCTTGATGCAAATTTCACCGGTCTCGCCATAAGGCAATATCTTTGATGGATCATCCGGATCAGTGAAGATCACATCCGTTGCCGGCATCGGCAAACCCACCGAATTGATTTTCTGAGATCCCGTTACCGGGTTTCCGAGAGCCACAGGCGAGGTTTCGGTCAGACCATAACCTTCCCGGATACCCCCGGAAGACAAAAGCTGATCAAAGGTTGATTTCAGTTTTTCTGGCAAGGGTGCGCCGCCAGAGACAACACTTGTGACACTGCTCAAATCAATTTTATCGGTCTCAGCCTGATGCAACAGAGCGGTGAACATGGTTGGCACCGCCGGAATCATGGTGATTTTTTTCTGCTGGATAATTTTGATGACTTCGCCCGCATCAAAACGAGGTAATAAAACCATTTCACCCCCCATGGCGGTGGTACCACACAGAATGACAGTCATGGCATAGGCATGGAAAAGGGGCAGAATGGTGAGAGTTTTTCCTGTTCCATGGGTGCTGGTGGTGTCCCAGGCGAGCGCCTGTTGAACATTTATCGAGATATTGGCATGGGTGAGCATGGCTCCCTTGGGAAGGCCGGTGGTGCCACCGGTATATTGCAACACCGCAATATCCTGCTCAGGGTCAATGGTGACAGGCTTGTAGTTGCCTTCGTTATTCAGCAAGGTCTCAAAAGTCATCCAAGTATCGTCCCCGGTCACATTGCTCAGAATGTTCCTCAGAAAAATTTTGTATTTGAGTTTTTGCCAAAAGGGGACGTAGTCCTGATCGCGGCTGACAATAACGGTTTTTATGCGGCTCTTGGCAACCACATTACGGATTTTATGGATCAGTAATTTGTAATTCTGGGTCAGGAGGAAATCTGATTCGCTGTCCTCGATTTGGTGGAGAAGCTCGCCCTCAGAATAAAGCGGGCTTAAATTCACAACCGTACCGCCGACTTTGAGAATGGCAAAAAAACTTATCACATACTGTGGACAATTGGTCATAAAGAGACAGACTTTAGTGCCGGGTCCCACCCCTAAATCCTGCAACCCCTTGGCTGCTCGTGCCACCAGGCTCGCGGTCTCGCAATATGTGAAAATTCGGCCGAAGAAATCCATATGAGGAGCATCAGGATGATCGCGCACAGAATCATCCAGACATTGATAGACCGGATAGGGCGAGAATGTCTGATCCCAGACAATTCCTGCAGGATAATTTTTTAACCACGGTCGCTCGGTCATGGTGAAGCCTTCATCTTTTATTTCCATCGTCTGAGGTCGGCCAGACAGTTGCCGGATCAAATGGAGCTATGGTTCTGAAACGGTTAACTCCCCCGCTTGTTGTGCGCTCTGCCACGCCCACATTCACCAGAAAATGGTGATGCGCGAGAGCCTCCCCCGCCGCCAGAATAAAATCAAATCCTTCCAGTTTGCGTTTGAACAGAAATGGAAAGGATTCCACCGCCGATTTGGGTTCCTCGCAAGAGGAAGACAGCCTCTGCAGGCTCCTTAGATGACCTCTGGCAATCTGGTCTGCTCTTTGTCTTAAACCATAAAAAGGTTCATTATGGGCTGGCAAAACCAGACAATCTTCCGGCAAGGTCATAAGTTTTGCCAATGAATCCAGCCAATCCTGCAAAGGGTTCGCCTCGGGCTCGGTGGGGTAGACCGAAATATTTGAGGTGATGCGCGGCAGCAACTGATCGCCTGAAATGAGTATTTTCGCCTCAGCGTCATAGAGGCAGGCGTGCTCCGGTGAATGACCGTTTCCCATAACGATCTGCCAATGGCGGGCACCCACCGCCAGACTGTCGCCCTCTCTCAATCTGTGGAAAGACTCAGGAACCGGAGACACCACTTTCGAAAAATTAGCATATCCATGCTCCTTCATGGCTTCGATCGCAATATCCGGAAAGCCGGCGGCTCGGTAAAAAGAAAGGACCGTCTCCGGTACGTCCTTTTGGGCACCCAATGACAGCATACGGCCTGCAAAATATTCCCCGTGGCTCATATAGAGAGGCGCACCCGTATCTTGATGCAACCAGCCGGCCAGACCAAAATGATCCGGGTGGTAGTGGGTGACGATAATTTTTGTGATTGGCAGACCAGAAAGACCATTGGCCCGGAACTCTGTCCAGATATCCCGGACCATGCTGGTGGAGAGACCCGTGTCCAGCACGGCCCAGCCCTCACCATCCCGCAGCATATAAAGATTGATATGCTTCAGCGAAAAAGGCAGTGGCATTCGCGTCCATATAATATCCGGCGCGATCTCAACCACACCGCCCGATTCGGGCGGTTCGCCAAACGGATAGTCCATGTCAGACTCCCGGTTTGGCGGTAAGCGGTGATCTGACACTATATCAGTGTTTGAAACCGTCACGGGCTCCTCTTTCCCTTCTCTGAATACGCGGAATGATAATGCACGGACCCTATCAGCCAATCGTTTCGAAAAGCTAACGTTTACGTTAACGTAAAGCAAGCCGGGTTAAGTTTATCTTTCAATGCGAGAGGCCGTGCCCCTCACTCGCCGATCCTGAAAGCGGAAGGATTCGAGCATCTCGGTTTGCTCATAGGCGATGCCATCAATAACCAAAGGCCGATACAGCCATTGGCCTATGGCACGAAGCGCTGCTTTTTCGAACGATCTCCCGCCACTGGACTGCACCACCTTCGCATTTATCACCCGTCCCCGCTCATCAATATCAAACTCCACCTCAACCCAGGCACCGAGGCCGGACCCCTGCAGGTTGGTGGGATAACTGGGCTGCACCCGCAAC
>JACZYI010000108.1 GCA_022571175.1 Pseudomonadota bacterium | reverse complement strand
TTGCTTGACCCCTGGGTCTGGGCACAAGGGCTGCCGCTGGTGACGTTTCTCTATTCCCTGGTGTACGGCCTGTTGCGACCGATGATGAATTTTGACGGCATTCTCCGTCGCGGTCTGTTCATTGGTGCCCTCTACTGGATGATCGGTTCGGTCTGGTTTGAATTTGTAACACCCTGGAATTTCCTGCATGAGCCCTTGGGGCTGGCCTTGCTCGAGCTCGGTGCCTGGGCCATAACCATGGCGCTCACCGGGCTGGCGGTGGCTTTTTCCCATGAATACCGGCGCGCAACCCTCAGCGCGGCGGATGAACAGACGGACAGCGAAAGCCGGGGATTTGACCGCCCCCAGGAAGACCGGCGGGATGAGGACAGGCGTATTGACGAGAGGCGGGTTCAGGACTGGCCCTTTGCCGAATGGCCGGCCCTTGATGAGGATCATCCGATTGATGAGAACCGGCGCAGCGAGGAGGAAAGACGCCGCGAGGAGCGACGCGAAGCCCAGAGACGGCGGGAGGAAAGACGCCTTGAGGAAAGACGTCAAGGCCGAAAAGACTTGCACTAGATTTCATCACCAAATCCTGAAACCCGGTTTTTGCTCTGGAGGCCAGGCTGTGGAGCTAATTTAATTTTGATCGCACTTAACGGCCACTCCGGGTCAAGCCCGGGCTGGCCATAATGTGGATCCATTAACTAGTCTTTGGCTTGCGGCGCGAGTTCTGCGCAGGCTTCATCAACCCGGCGCTGGCTGGTAGATTTGATCCGGCTGCCACCCGAGGATGTCTGTACCACCACATGGGGGTTGACCCGTTGCTTGAGCATCTGGTTGTCGTCGCTGAGGAAACGGTCATAGGGCACGCCCTGGCCTTCATGCCAGCGGGCGGTGCGGCAGGCTTTGGCCCTCGACGCCTCGGCTTGGGCTTTCTCTTGATCGCCGAGCGCGGTATTATCGCCCGCCACTTGAGCCTCGTCCGCTTCTCTCACCTCTACCTCGGAGATCGCGGCAATGCCCTCGTCCAGCGCGCATATTTCCCTGGTCTCGCAGTCTTCCACAGTTAGCACATTTTCCCCGGCCTCGCTTGCCCGGTTCTTCCCATCGCCATTAGAGCCATCAGAGGCTAATGTCGGCAGGGCGGTAAGCATCACAGCAGAAGCGAAGGTGGCAGCGAGCAGACCCGCAAATGACGGATAAGATAAAGATGAGCCGGATTTCCGCATGGCAATTCCCCTCATAAATCAAAGACGATCAGAGCCTAACTCCAAACGCCACAACAGCCTAATCAATCCAAGGTGAACGGCAGGTGAATGGGGGGGATTGTTCCAACTCAAAACTCCCCACTAGCCTCTGCGCAAAAATCCCTTTAGAAACCAGACTGAAATCGCACACATGAGAGAGGAACATCACATGGCCAAGAAACCGGAGGGCGGCGCAGCAAAGGGAAGCATGACCGCCCAGGAGGCGTTTGAACATTATGGCAAAACCATCGGCGGCGAGGTGGCAAAGCTGCACGCCCATGTGGGGGCCATGGACCAGCTTTTGAATAATCTCTATCTGAGCCTGATGCGCGTCCAGCCCGACGCCCATGAGGTGCTGGAAGGCAGCAAACGCCTCATGCGGGAAAACTACCAGGCCTGGTCAGCCGATGAAAACCCCGAAAGCGCCGAGGATATCGCCCGCATGTCCGCTGATATCGCCTGGAAGTTTTATGACCGGCTGCAAAAAACCCTGCTGTCCGAACAGGTGCAACAGCCCACCAAAAACCAGTAGCCGACCAAAGACCAAAAACCGGCCAAAGACTATAAACCCCCAAGGGTGAGGGGCAGGAATAACAGCCCCCAGATGTGACGCCCGCGCCATTATGGGCTAGGGTTCAAGCCAGCTTAGCGGAGGCACAGCTTGATTATTGATGCCAGCCATGATGTGAGCATGCTCGCTCTCGCCTATTATTACTGGCCGTGGGGGGTGGTTCTGGCCCTCGCCTTGGTCAATTTTATCACAATTTTCATCATGCGCCGCCGCCGCACCAGCCAAATGTGGGCGCGCCTGCCGATCTTCACCTATGATGAAAAGGAGGATGGTTATTATTATGAATATCCGGGCGAGCCGACCGCCTGGGTCCGGGACGGCGAACCGCAATTGCCCGGTTATTATTATTATGACGAGGAAAAAGGCCGCTTTTTCTATAATGACGGCGAGCAGGAACCGGTCTGGATAGAGCCGGAAAATATCGGCTGGGATACCAACGCCGGTCGCTCGGCTATTGGCTGCTGGCCTCTGATAATTCTGGTGGTGGGCAGCATTTTCGCGCTGATATTTGACGGCGATGTGCAGGATGGCATGCCCGACCCGCGCGGGCTCAGGCATGAACTGGAAATCCTCACCATCGGCCTGGATGAGAATGACCAGGTGGAAATCGAACGCGATGTGGTCAGCTATAGGCCCGGAGACCGCTTCATGACGGCCGGGGGCGAGAGCATTGCGCTGCCGGTATTTCCTCAGCCGGAATTTTCCGATGGCACCCCCGATTATGGCACCGTGCCAATGCTCTGGATCAATAATAGCGACCGGCTGATCCAGTATAATCGCTATCAATATGAAACCACTGCCTATATGTGCGGCGGAGGGGGCGACGGCCAACTGGTGTTTGTGCTGCTGCCGTTTTTGGTCATGCTGGAGGCGCCCGGCTATCAGGGCTATAGCGGGCCTGCGGGCCAGCCGCCCGGCGGCGTTGACAGCTATAGTTACGCCGGCTGCACCACCATCCTCTATCTGGGCATTGGCGCTGAACCCTATGATCCGGAGACAGACACCATCCCGCCCGAATACGCCGCCGAGGTGAACGCAGAATGGTGGGCCAGGCAGGCAGCCGACCGGGCGGAAATGCAAGAGGCCATGGCGGAGGATTTTCCAGAAGAGAGTACGGACGAGGACGACTCCTGAGTGATTTCTGAACTCTCATCTATAAGCGAACTGGCAAAATCACAATCTTGACTCGGGTCACAGTTACTTGACATGCTGGAAAGTGCAAAGTTGCCGGGAGTACCATGATGCAGGAAGACAGCGCAGACATCGCCGGGGAAATCCAGAAGAATAATCCCTTCTGGGATATCTATGAAACTTTGCTCACGCCCATCCCATCCTTTGAGCCACCCGTGCCGACGGGGCCGGGCATAGAGATTTACCTGCCTTATGCGCTGGCACTCGGGGTTGCGGTGCTGGTTTTTCTGATAATGGCCTGGCGGCGCAAGCCTGGAAGCGAAAAACTGCCCGAGATATATTACGACGAAAAAGAGAATTTTTATTATTATGAATTCCCGGGCGAAGAGTCGCAGTGGATGGAAGGTGGCGAGGCCTGGCTACCCAAGAATTATTATTATGACCGGGACGAAGGCCGATTTTTCTACAATAATGGCTATCAGGACATCTCCTGGGTCGACCCGGCTTCGCTCTATGGCGCGGCCGACGCCGACGATCTGTCCCATATTGTCATTCCCATTGTCGTGCTGCTAATTGGGGGTGTGGGGGCCTATTTCTGGTCGTCCGGCATGATCTCCAGCCATGAAGAGGCCATCGCCGCCATAGAGGTCGAAGACCCTTATGAGGGTTATTGCATTATCACCAACGAAGAAACATTGCTGCCCCGAATGATGCATCTGGAGGTGCTTTACGATTCAGCCGAGGGCAGTGAGAAACCACTTGCCATTGCCCGATATGATTATCTGGAGGGAGACAGATTTATTGGTGCCGACGGATCGGTTAGAAATTTACCAGCGCTGGCGCCTGAAATATTTGAGGAAGACGAGCCCCGGATCGTTGGCGACTCTGGCACGGGTATAACCTTTGGCGGCTTCTTTACAGGCACCACCAGGGACAATTGCGAACAGGGGCGCACGGTTTTTGAGGAATATGATTCTGACAATTTCGAAAATAGATATTCCGAGATAGACATCGACAGACTGAAGGCGCTGTCCCTGGGCCCCCGGACCGGCTCATACGAAGCGGCGCTTTTTGACAGCTATGACAAACGCATCCTTGTGAACGCCAGCAGCGCCAATATTCGCATACGCCAATATGCTTACGGTGACAGTTTCTGCGCCGGCGATACCACCTTGCTGTTCCTGGATGCGGGCGCGGATACCATCCAGACTATGGGCTTTCGCGGTGTGATGGTGCCCGAGGGAACTTCGCCGCCTGGTATCATCACAGTCAGCGAGTATGATCTCTGCGGCTATGTCACCCATATGATCTATTCTTATGATTAAGGATATCTGGTGACTGACGGCATGTTTTGCATTTCCCGCCCGCCAATGGTATAGAACAAATAGTGAACAATTAGCGATGAAATACCAGATGTTGCGTCCAAACCGGGAGCGCTCTAAAAGGGTCGCTCCGGTAAACAACCGTCCCGAGGGTCATAATATTTTGCCATGCTGAAAAATATCGACATTAGAGGGGCCAGAGAGCACAACCTCAAAAACATCGATGTGGTGATCCCGCGGAATGCGCTGGTGGTGATTACCGGACTTTCGGGTTCGGGCAAATCCTCGCTCGCCTTTGATACCATTTACGCCGAGGGCCAGCGGCGCTATGTGGAAAGCCTCTCGACCTACGCCCGGCAATTTCTGGAACTGATGCAAAAGCCCGACGTGGACCATATCGAGGGGCTCTCGCCCGCCATTTCCATCGAGCAGAAAACCACCTCGCGCAATCCGCGCTCCACGGTCGGCACGGTCACCGAAATTTATGATTATATGCGGCTGCTTTGGGCGCGCATCGGTGTTCCTTATTCGCCCGCCACCGGACTGCCGATCGAATCCCAGTCGGTGAGCCAGATGGTGGACCGGGCCATGGAACTGCCCGAGAATACCCGAGCCTATCTGATGGCGCCGATTGTGCGCGGTCGCAAGGGCGAGTTCAAACGCGATTTTGCCGATTTGATGAAACAGGGTTTTCAGCGGCTGAAGGTCAATGGCGAATTTTATGATATTACCGATGCGCCGGAACTGGACAAAAAATACAAACATGACATTGATGTGGTGGTGGACCGGATTGTGATCCGCCCCGGTCTAGAGGGCCGCCTGGCGGACAGTATGGAAACCGCTCTCCGTTTGGCTGACGGGCTGGCAGCGCTCGAGCTGGCAGATGTTAAAGACAAAAAAGGCAAGCCTGAACGCATGCTGTTTTCGGCCAAGTTCGCCTGCCCGGTCTCGGGCTTCACCATCGAGGAGATTGAGCCGCGGCTGTTCTCCTTCAACAGCCCGCACGGCGCCTGCCCGGTCTGTGACGGACTGGGCAAAAAAATGTATTTCGATCCAGACCTGGTGGTCCCCGACAAGAATAAATCGCTCCGCCAGGGCGCCATTCACCCCTGGTCCAAGTCCGACAATCGCTATTATGTGCAGACGCTCGAATGTCTGGCCGGGCATGTGGGATTTTCCATGGAAAAGCCCTTCAGGCTGCTCTCCAAAAAAGCGCAGGACGCGGTTCTGTTTGGCACCGGGTCTGAAAGCGTCACCTTTATCTATGATGACGGGCGGCGGCGCTATGAGGTTAAAAAACCGTTTGAGGGTGTGGTGCATAACATCGACCGGCGTTGGCATGAGACCGAGTCCAACTGGATGCGGGAGGAGCTCTCGCGCTATCAGACCGCCACCACCTGCGAGACCTGCGAGGGGTTCCGCCTGAAGCCCGAGACGCTCGCGGTCAGGATTGCCCACAAGCATATTGGCGAGATTACCAGACTCTCGGTGAAAGAAGCCCATGGCTGGTTTGCCGCCCTGCCCGCGAAACTCAATGGCAAGCAGAAGGAAATCGCCGAGCGAATATTAAAAGAAGTGGGCGAGCGGCTCGGCTTCCTGGTGAGCGTGGGGCTGGAATATCTGACGCTGTCGCGTGCATCGCGCACCTTGTCCGGCGGTGAGTCCCAGCGCATTCGCCTCGCTTCCCAGATCGGCTCGGGGCTGACCGGGGTGCTTTATGTTCTGGATGAACCCTCGATCGGGCTGCACCAGCGCGATAACGCGCGGCTGCTGGAAACGCTCGAGAATTTGCGCGATCTGGGCAATACCGTGCTCTTGCAGAGCTCCTGCAAGAATTTCTGATGCTGAAGCAGAACCACGATTTACAAGTACTACCATTTTGAGAGAATCATTGAAGACATTGTATCCCTTACTACGATGTACTCGCGGTTTTATGTTACCGCCAAAATCTTCCGTAACAACACTTTTACCAGTCGGTAAGAACCAGCTTGTCATGTCAACCGCTGCTTCAAGAAAACCGCCCGGGTTGCCACGCAAGTCATGAATAAGTTTATTTGATCCTGTTTCTATAAACTCTCGCAGGGCCCCTCTGAACAGTCCCGCCGAAATTGCAGAAAACTTATAAAGCTGTATTATAAACACCCCGTTTTTCTGCAAGCCCGCTCCACTCCCGTTCTTTAATTCAGTACCAATTGTTGGAATTTCAATAATGTCCCGAACAATTTCAATTTCAAGCAGCTCTTTTTCACCTTCCCGCGTAATAGTAAGAACTACTGCTGTGCCCCGCTCCCCTCGTATAAGCTTCACTGCTCTATCAACAGACATCCCGTCAGTTGATGTGTCATCAATTTGAATAATACGGTCCGCGCTCTGTATACCAGCACGCTCAGCTGGAGTGCCCTTCAAAGGTGCTATCACTGTAAGCATGCCATCTCGCATTCCAATTTCCATTCCAACCCCCTCAAAATTACCGCTGATATCGTCTTCAAATATTTCTGCGTCT
>JACZYI010000107.1 GCA_022571175.1 Pseudomonadota bacterium | reverse complement strand
GAGGAGTGTGGCTGCCGGTATTCATCCATTGGGGCCGCGTTCTTTTGCCCGGCTTGCGGGCACAATAGTGCCGCCTCAACGTTTGACGATGCTGTTGATTCGGTTCGGAAAACACTGGATTCATTGCCGACGATCCGACAGGCACTAGCCGATGCCACAGATGTTGATATTGCCGAGGATTCCGCGCGTCAATTCATCGAAAATGGACTGGTCAAACTTGTTGCAGCGTTCCAACGGCTCGCAGAGGCATCGTTTGATGGGCTGCCAAACAGGTCGCAGTTTAGTCCGCGCAGAAATGTGTTTCAGAACCTATCCGAATCAAGTGATCTCTGGCGATCAGCGGTCGGCGATGGTTATGATGACATGGTCACAGCCACTGATTTCTCTGACTTAGAGCGCTTCTTCCAGCAGCGTCACCATGCCTGAAATCGGGTCGCCAGCGCCATTGACCCAGGCGTCATGATGATTGCCCCGGATGACCCATTGATCCGGAAATTCCGAACCTTCCATGCGCGCGATCACATTATAGGCGGGTGCCAGATCCCAGTTAAATTCCAGCTTCAGATGCACTTTGGCTGGACCCGGTCCCACATGATAGGTGATGGGCAGCGCCCCGCGCCAGCGCTCGGGGGCCACCGGACCATCAAGCGAGTCCAGTATGGGCAGGGCATCCATATAGGATATGGGTAGCACCGGAATGGTCATGATGGTCTCAGCATCAACGATGGCCAGCCGCTCGGCGTCCTTGGTGGCACCAATATAGGGCGTCAGCGGGTCGCCCGGTCGTTTGGGCATGTCGAGCACCGAGCCGCGCTGGGCACCATCCAGACGGCGCCAGGCACCTTCCGGGTAATCATCGCCCTGGTAATAGCCATCGTCTTCCGGGTCCGAATAAAGAATAACCGCAATCGCGCCATGCTCGACAGCCACCTTTGGTTTAATGCCACGCCACGAGCCGCCATATTTTGCCAGTACAATCTTGCCTTCCACATCAATGCCCATGCGCTCCAGATCATCATAATCAGCCGGGATGCCCTGGTTGACAAAAACCACTTCTGCGGTCACATCGCCGTCGGCCGAAAAGGCATTGAAGGTGGGTAACTGCTCGTCTTTCTGGCCGGAGGTGGAATCTTCGGCCAGGGTGGGTTCTTCCAGGCGCGCAGTGAAGGCCTGCGGTTCGATCATTTCCAGTAGTCTCAGCTTGGGGGTGGGGTAAAGCACCCAGTAAGTCTCAATCTCCACCTCATAGCCCCATTCGGTGAAAAGTTCGGCCATAAACTCGGCATTCTGCTTGCCCCAGACCGAGCCCGTATGATGGGGCCGTGCTGATAAATGTTTCATCCACTGGTCAAAATTATCCCGGTTCAGGAGCGCATCAAACCGGGCTTCCAGCGCCAGTTGGTTGGCTGCATCGGCCGCATCAAAACCCAGCACGCTGGTGGGTTCTTCCTGGGCTGTGGATGCGACTGAAAAAACCCCAAATAGACCTATGAAGATAATTGCTGCTCGAACCATGATTTGTTCCCCCATTTTGTCGAATTTCCTTTGTAGGTGGCAGAAGATACTGTTGCAAGAGGGAGATTGTCATCGGGTCCGGACATAGTATACTCTTTTGATCTCACCTTGGGGGGTGCCGATGACCAGATTTGTGAAAATTGCGCTTGCAGGAGCCATGTCGCTCTGGGGCCTTCTGGGTGTTATGGGCAATCTCAGCCACTATAGTGTGAATCTTGAATTTGTGGCCGGCGTAATGGCCATGTCAGATCAGATGCTGGACACCTCCGCCTGGTGGGCTGCTCACGCCATAACAAACCCCGTCATCGTAAATATTGGCTTTGCGTTTATTTATCTTTCAAAACTGGCCACGGGTATTCTTTGCGCCCTCGGCGCCTGGCGCATGTGGCAGGCCCGGGCCGCTGATGGCGCAAGTTTTCAGAGAGCAAAGACACTGGTCATTCTGGGCGCGGGCATTTCCATCTTCATGCTCTTTTTTGGCTTTATCATCATCTCCGGAATATGGTTTTCTATGTGGCAAGCCTCTTATGGTCTGGCCATTCATCAGTTCGCCTTCATCTATATGGCGGCCTTGGCGCTGATTGCCTCCTATGTGAATGTGAAAGACGATTGAGCCCCTGGATCGCGCCAAGCCGTAATCATCAATTGACGCTTGGGCGCACGCTTCCTAAAACTGTCTGTCAAATTCTGGAGGGAGCAAGCCCGTCGCGGCCTTCCACCGAGACCAGCTTCAGGGGTGTGCGATAAGTCTCAATGGCTTTGTGCAGCCACTGGCCCCAGTCCTTGTCTTTATGACTGTAAGATATAAACGCGCGATAATGCTGTTCAGGCATAACTTTATTACCTCCAGCCTTAGGAAACGGGTTCGGGCGGTCGGGGCTTGTCTGCGCACCAGGCAGGATTTCCGGGCGGCAGGAAAAATTCCTCGCGCTGGGCTGCGGTCAAACAGCGCGGCACCACAGACTTGGCATGGTCCACTAATTCCTGTGTGGTTGGGAAAATTTCCCAAACCAACGCTGTCTGATCTGCTGAGACCGTGACAATGCGGCGGCCATCGGGGCCGAAGGCGGCACCATTGATTTCACCAGTATGAAGCTCCAATCTTAAAATTTCTTGACCGGTTGCCACATCCCATACCCTTGCCGTTTGGTCAGCGGAAGCGGTTACAATTCGCTTCCCGTCAGGGCTGAAAGTAGCGCTCATAATCGGACCACTGTGGCCTTCCAGAGCCATCTGTTCCTGACCCGTTTCAGCATTCCAAATGCGCGCCATTTGACCATTGGAACCAGTCACAATGCGCAACCCGTCAGGGCTGAAGGAAGAGCTGTTAACAAAACTGTTTGGCTTCTCAATCAGCAACAATTGCTCGCCGGTTTCTGCATCCCAAATCCGTATTGTTCTGTCCCAGGAGCCCGTGACAATGCGGTCACCATCCACACTGAATGCAGCGCTAGACACAGAATCTTCATGGCCTTGCAGCGCCAGCAGCTGTTGGCCCGTTTCTGCATCCCAGACCCGGACCGTTGTATCCCGCGAGGCAGTCACGATGCGCTGACCATCAGGGCTGAATTCAGCGCTCCTCACAAAATTATCATGGCCCAGAAATTCCAACAGCTGTTCGCCCGTTTCTGCGTCCCAAACTCGCGCCGATTTGTCCTCTGAGGCCGTAACAATACGATGGCCGTCAGGGCTAAAGGCGATGCCTGTGACTATACTAGTGTGACCCTCCAATATCAAAAGCTGCTCGCCAGTTATCGAATCAAAAACTCGGACTTTGCCATCCAAAGGAACTGTAAACGTGTCGGCCAAAAAACTGGCAAAAGAGCCCGTGATAATACGCCGCCCGTCGGGACTAAAAGCTGCACTAGTGAAACTATCGCCCTGGCCATCAAGTGTTAGTTGCTTGAAGCTTGTGTCTACGTTCCAGATCCGCGCGGTTTTATCTAAAGAGGCGGTCACAATACGAGTGCCATCGAAACTGTAGGCTGCGCTGCGGACGAATTCACGGTGGCTAAAAAGAAATTTTTGTTTTGCCGTATCCGCATCCCAGACCCGCACTGTTTTATCCGAAGAGGCTGTGACAATGTAACGTCCGTCAGGGCTGAATGCGGCGTAATCGACCAGTCCCTGGTGCCCCTCGAGCACCACCAATTCCTGACCCGTTTCCGCATCAAATACGCGAGCAGTTTGGTCGAGAGAGGCGGTGACGGCACGTTTCCCATCTGAGCTGAAAGCAACACTGAGGACAAAATTGGAGTGACTCAATAATGCTAACAATTGCTGGCCTGTTTCTGCGTCCCAGATACGCGCTGAATTATCCATGGAGGCAGTGATTATGCGGTGGCCGTCGGGGCTGAATGCGGTGCCGGTGACCGCACTAGTGTGGCCTTGCAGTTCCAAAAGCTGCTGGCCCGTTAAGGCGTCAAACACTCTGGCCTTGCCATCGAAAGAGCCTGTGACAATACGACGTCCGTCGGGGCTGAATGAAGCGCTATAGACCATATGATCATGGCCTTCCAACACCAACAATAGATCCGCGGTTTCTACATCAAAGACCCGCGCGGTTTTGTCCAAAGAGGCCGTAACAATGCGACGCCCGTCAGGGCTGAAGGATGCGCTGTTGATGCCATCATCATGGCCCTCCATAATTAATAATTGTTCGCCCGTTTCCGCATTGAAGATTCTGGCTTTGCCATCCAAAGAGCCCGTGACAATGCTCTGGCCGTCTGGGCTGAAGGCGGCACTGAAAACTTCTGATTCGTGAAAAAATATGCTTCTCTCATTTTTCTTAATCAGAGCCGAATAAAGAGCTGCTTCTGCTCCCACAATATAAGGCCGGTCGGCATATAGGCCTGCACCATTTTCATCCGGCAGAGCCTCTAGTGCCAACAACATAGCCGTTACAGCATCGCCCCTTTCGATTTGATCTTGAGCAAGAGCTGCGAGCCGTATGGATTCTTCCGTCAGCCGTACTTTTTCCTGCTCATTAAATATGTAACCTGCGATGGCGAGGGAGGTAATCACCAAAAATCCCACACTGGCTGCCACCATGCGCCTGAAGCGCTGGCGTTTGGCTTCGCGTTGCTTGAGGGAATCAAAACCAACCCCGAGCAGCCCCGCCAGGATTTTGAGTTTGGCATCGGCCTTGCCTTCTGCGCCTTCACGGGCATCGGCGGCAATGGGCTCTGTGCGCTCGTCCGTCAAAACGCCATCTTCGCCCATTTTATATCGGAGCGCTTGGGGGAAACATTCGTTCTCCGTGTTGCCATCATCGCTGGCGTTGGGCTCGCCATCCACAATAATGGCCAGGATTCGGTTTTCCTTGCCCTGGCGCTTGAAAGTGAGAATTTCCTCATTGACCCAGCGGGACTTGGCCGCATGGGGTGAGCAGATAACGATCAGATAGCGTGAATGTTCCAGCGCATCGGTGATGGCTTCGCCCAAGTCCGCCGAGGTAGGTAATTCATCGGTATCCTTGAAGACGGGGAACAGGCGTTTGGGCACCGGGCCATCGCGGCCTTCCACCGAGACCAGCTTCAGGGGTGTGCGATAAGTCTCAATGGCCTTGTGCAGCCACTGGCCCCAGTCCTTGTCTTTATGACTGTAAGATATAAACGCGCGGTAATGCTGTTCAGGCATAAAAGAACCAACCTCCATAAACCCCGCCCGAACGCTAAGGGATGTCCATAAAAAAATAAAGGGGCGAGAGTTGGGTGCCAACCCGTAATCATCAATTGACGCTTGGGCGCACGCTTCCTAAAACTGTCTGGCAAATTCTGGAGGGAGCAAGGCCAAGCCGTGGCAATCGAGAAAAGATATAATCCGGGCGCACTGGAAGCGAAATGGTATCCTCATTGGGAGGAGGCCGGTGCCTTCCGCTGCGGCCAGCGACCGGACGCGAAACCCTATACCATCGTCATTCCGCCGCCCAATGTGACCGGACATTTACACATGGGTCATGCGCTCGATTGCACCCTTCAGGATATTCTGATCCGCTTTGAGCGTCTGCGCGGCAGGGACGTGCTGTGGCAGCCGGGCATGGACCATGCGGGCATCGCCACGCAAATGGTGGTGGAGCGCCAGTTGGACCGGGAGGGCAAAAATCGCCGTGATCTGGGACGCGAGGCATTTCTGGAGCGGGTCTGGGCCTGGAAAGAGAAATCCGGCGGCATGATCGAGCATCAGTTGAGACGGCTCGGGGCGAGCTGTGACTGGAGCCGGGATCGCTTCACCATGGACGAGGGGTTCTCAGCCGCGGTCATCAAGACCTTTGTGACACTTTATGAGCATGGTCTCATCTATCGCGACAAGCGACTGGTCAACTGGGACCCCAAACTGAAAACCGCCATTTCTGATCTGGAAGTGGAACAGCGCGAAGTTGATGGCAAGCTCTGGCATCTGCGCTATCCGCTGGAAGACGGCAGCGGACATGTGGTGGTGGCCACCACAAGGCCCGAGACCATGCTCGGTGATACCGCGATTGCGGTGCATCCGGAGGATGATCGCTATAAGGATTTGGTTGGTAAAACCGTAATCCTGCCGCTGGTGGGGCGAAAAATTCCTGTCATTGCCGATCAGTGGGCCGACCCGGAGCAGGGCTCGGGCGCGGTTAAAATTACCCCGGCCCATGATTTTAACGATTTTGAAGTGGGCAAACGGCACGGACTGGAGCAGGTCAATATTTTCGATCAGCATGCCCATCTGAACGAGAATGTGCCCGAAGCTTACCGGGGTCTGGAGCGTTATGAGGCGCGGGAGAAAGTTCTCGCTGATCTCGACTCGTTAGGTGTGCTGGTAAAGGTGGAAGAGAACGCCATGACGCTTCCTTACGGCGACCGCTCGGGCGTGGTGATTGAACCCTGGCTCACCGATCAATGGTATGTGGATGCGGCCACTCTTGCCAAACCGGCCATTGAGGCGGTGGAGAGCGGCAAGACCAAGATCATCCCCAAACGCTGGGAAAAGACCTATTTCGAATGGATGCGCAATATCCAGCCCTGGTGTGTGTCGCGCCAGCTCTGGTGGGGCCACCGGATTCCCGCCTGGTACGGGCCAGAGAATGAAATCTTTGTGGCCGAGACAAAAGAAGCGGCGCTCAAACTGGCGCAAGCCAAGCTTGGCGATCAGGTGACCATGGACGATCTGAATCAGGATGATGATGTGCTCGATACCTGGTTTTCCTCCGCCCTCTGGCCGTTTGGCACCATGGGCTGGCCCGAAGAGACGCCCGAGCTTGCCCGTTATTATCCAGGGCAAACGCTGGTTAC
>JACZYI010000106.1 GCA_022571175.1 Pseudomonadota bacterium | reverse complement strand
CGATGCTTGCCGCCGCATGATCCTGGCGCTTGAAACCGGAATGGTACCGGGGGTGGGGAACAGATATGATAAATTTTCTAAAACTGACATTGATTGCACTTTTGGGTCTGACGGGTTCGATCACTGCAGCTGCAGCGGAGGATTTGCCTGCGGGTGAGCGCCCGCTTTTACACGAGCTCGTTGCAGATGTCTCTGCCGACCGGATTGCTCACTATATTGAGACGCTGGTCAATTTTGGCACGCGCCACACCTTGTCGGAAACCGAGTCTGAGACCAGAGGCATTGGGGCAGCGCGTCGATGGATCAAGGCAGAGTTTGAGCGAATTTCAGCCGAGTGTGGCGGATGCCTTGAGGTGTTTTATGTTTCAGATTATGTGGAGGGTGAGCGGCGCATTCCCGATCGCACTGAAGTTGTTAGTGTCATCGCGATTCAGCGGGGCACGCTGGACCCGGATCGCTATGTGATTATGTCTGGTGATATTGATTCCCGCGTCTCGGATCCAATGGACGGCACCAGCGATTCACCTGGTGCAAACGACAATGCCTCTGGTATGGCCGGGGTTATTGAAGCTGCCCGGGTATTGAGCAAACATCAATTTGCCGGCTCCATAGTCTATGCCGGGTTATCCGGTGAGGAGCAGGGGCTTTTTGGTGGGGCTATCGTTGCCAAATATGCCCTGGCCGAGGGCTGGCGAATAAAGGCAGTGCTGAATAATGACATGATCGGCAATATTGAAGGCCTGAATGGTATCATAAATAATACCACCGCGAGGGTATTTTCTGAAGGCACGCGTGATGTGGAAACCGAGCAGGAAGCGCGCATACGCCGTTTCAGCGGTGGTGAGGTAGATAGCCCCAGCCGCAATATCGCCCGCTATGTGGATTTGATGGCTGACCGGTATATTCCAAACCTTGATGTGATGATGATTTACCGCCTGGACCGGTTCGGGCGTGGTGGACATCATCGGCCCTTTAACGAAGTGGGCATACCTGCTGTTCGCATTATGGAGACCAATGAAAATTACACCCGCCAGCATCAGGATATTCGGGTTGAAGACGGTATTGCCTATGGCGACGTGCTCTCAGGTGTAAATTTCGACTATGCCCGGAAGCTCACGGCCCTGAATATTGTCTCGCTGGCTGGCATGGCCGCCGCACCGCCCTTTCCGGCCAATGTATCCATTGCGGGCGCGGTTCAGCCGAGCACGACCCTGAGCTGGAGTATGGTGGAAGGGCCGGAAGCAGCCAATCTGGCGGGGTATAAATTATATTGGCGCCTGACCACTGATGCCCAATGGACCAACAGCCGCTATGTGGGCCTGGTGGGTGAGTTCACGCTCGAGAATGTGGTGATCGACAATTATTTCTTTGGTGTGGCCAGTGTCTCCCATGATGGCTTTGAAAGTCCGGTGGTTTTTCCAGGACGGACAGGTTCGTTCGGAGAATAAGGGAATAAAATGATCAAGCTCGACGGCCAGATTATTCTTCTGACAGGAGCTTCGCGCGGCATCGGGGCTGCCAGTGGGCGGGTATTGCTTGAGGCCGGGGCAAATCTGGTTTTGCATTATAATTCGGGGGAGGGGGAGACCAGCGCCCTGGTGGAGGAATTTGGAACGGATCGGGCAGTTGCCATTCAGGCGGATCTTTCGGCCCGCGGGGCGGCGGATGATTTGTGGAAACAAGCCTTGGCCTTCAAAGGACACCTGACCGGGCTCGCCAATAATGCGGCGGTGATGCTTTCGGTCAGCCCCGAAGATGGCGACCAGGAATGGGCAACCGCCTGGGAGACAACCATGGCCGTGAATGTGCAGGCCATGGCCGATCTTTGCCGCCACGCTATCCTTCATTTCAAGGAAAAGGGGGGCGGGGTGATCGTCAATCTATCTAGCCGGGCTGCATTTCGTGGTGATTTGCCCGACTCGTTCCATTATGCCGCCTCAAAAGGGGCGGTGGTGGCTCTCACCCGCTCGATTGCCAAGGGATATGCCAAAGATAATATTATGGCCTATAATATTGCACCAGGCTGGGTGATGACAGAGCGAGTGCGGCCAAAGCTGGAGGCATCCGGTAATGAATATATGATGGACGAAGTGCCCATGGGGGCTCCTGCGCCACCTGCTGAGGTGGGAAATATCATGGCCTTTCTGTTCTCTGGCTTGGCTAAAAACGCTACTGGTGCTACTATTGATATCAATGGAGCCTCCTATTTTCATTGATGACTTTTACTCGTTCAGGCAGGGTTCATGTTGTGATCGTTAGGTTTGAAAGCGATGCGAAGAGGTGCCAACACTAAGGAAAATACGATGAGCAGATTGTTAATGATCTTTGCCCTTTCATTGGGCTTTGTCGGGTTCTCGACTTTGGCAAGCGCTGAAGTTGAAGTGGAAGTGGAATTCTCTGATCGAGTCACTGACGTGCTTGGCAGAATTGACCGGATTGAATTAAGGCGCGAAGGGTATTTTCGCCAATATTCTGTGGATTTACGCAGCCGCCTACGGTCAACGCAGCGTCTGAATAATAGCATATTTTCGCACACCGAATGGGCAGGTGAGCTTTTGATCCCCGAGCTTGAGAACTATTCTCTGGAGAATCTGTTAAGAGCCCTGATAGTTGAAAGCATGAGCCGGGCTGGCATTGAATTTGACGGCACGATCCAGACCCAGTTGGATCTCATCAGGGTCAAAAATCATTCGCTGCGCCTGATTGCCAATGGCAATACTTATGCCAAGGGTCGCTTCACGGCCATTGATGCATCAGGGCAGGTGGTTCGGTCAGCTGAAATCAGTGCCAATCTGGTTTTGGATTATACCACCGAGATTTCCTATGAAGGCCCCGATTTTGCATTTTACACTACCGACCCCGAAAACCGGATTGGACCCACCTTAGCCTTTTTTGTCAAAAAAGGCTTGAGCGCTCTCTTTCCGGGAAATGATTTTCCGAGAGCGGTCGTTATTGAATTTTAAGGGTTAGAAATTTGGCTTGATGAAACGGGAGTAGTTCGCTGCTCCCGTTTTTTATCGGGTTATCCGGTTTGCTTGCGCCAGGAAATAAAGGCCGTAGGCATCGCAGCCCTGGTCCGGGCCTCTGGCGATGGTATGGGTATAGATATTGGAAAAGACAATACGCGAGACCACCAGATCCACTTCGTCAGCTGCCAGAGCGGCCATCTCCGCGTGAGCCTGGTTGATATAAGTCTCCACATCATCCGGCTCTATCTCGCAATAGGTCGCCCCGCCGGCAATTTCCGCAGACTCGATGGCAAAGCGAGCTGCCGGGCTCTGTTGATCCAGATATGAGCCACGATCCTCTTCCAAAATCTGAGCGGCTGTTGGCCACACCACGACCGAAAAGGTCAAAAATAACATCGGAAGTATAATTCTGAACTTCACCATCGTGACTCCATAATTTTTTGCTGCGTGGGGCAGCATAGCGGCTTCGCCCCGAGCCCTCAAGCATGAGATGCCATCAAAGGCGTGCCAAAATAAGGCAAATGTGAAATAAAGACTTATGGCAAAAATTACACGTCGCGGATTTTTATTTTCTGGTGCTGCCATTGGCGGGGGTCTTGTGGTGGGTTTTCACCTCTGGCCTGCACCCGATCCGCGCGTGCGGGTCCGGCCCGGCGAAAGCCTGATGAACGCCTGGTTAAAAATCGGGACCGATGGCGAGATTATTGCGGTAGTGCCCCAGGTGGAAATGGGGCAGGGCGTTTATACCAGCCTGCCGATGATATTGGCTGAAGAGTTGGAGGTGGACTTTGACCATGTGCGGGTAGAGGCTGCTCCGGTTGATCCGCTCTATGCAAACCGGGTGAACATTTCTGCGCCCATTGAAGAAAGCGAACAGCTGCCGGGGTTCCTGAAGGATTTTGGCATCTGGCTGGCTGATAAAGGGGCTGGCTTTCTTGGTATTCAAATCACGGGCGGCAGTACCAGCATTCGAAATTCCTGGCATGCGCTCAGATCAGCCGGGGCTGCGGCTCGTCATATGTTAACGCAAGCTGCTGCTGATGAATGGAGGGTAGCGCTCTCGGAATGCCATGCAGAGCGCGGGTTTATATTACATGGGCCTTCCGGCCGCTCGCTCTCCTATGGCACATTGGCTTCAAGGGCAGCGCTGGTGAAGGCTCCGGGCAAGGTGGAACTCAAAGATCCCGAAGATTTCACCTTGATCGGGAGCATGCCCGCGAGACTGGATCAGAGGGAAAAAATCACCGGTGCGGCAGACTTCAGCCTTGATATGAATATGCCGGGCATGGTTTTTGCCGCGATTCAATTCGTGCCCCACCTGGGCGCGCGGTTGACCACTTTTGATGCCATAGAGGCGAGCGCCATGCCTGGCGTATTGGCGGTGGTCAATCTCGGGTCGGCGGTGGGTGTGGTTGCCACAAGTTTCTGGCTGGCCCAGAAAGCTGTGCGCACCATTACACTTCAGTTTGCACCGCCTGATTTCCTGGCCAATTTTTCCACCGAAGATATTCTCAACCAGCATATGCTAGCGCTCGAGGGCGAGGAGTTCGACAATCATGTGGATCGGGGCAACGCCGGAAAAATCCTGCAACGAACCTCCGAAGACCAGGTTATACGCGCCTCATACAGTGTTCCCTATCTGGCTCATGCCACCATGGAGCCGATGATTGCCATGGCCCATGTGGAGCAGGACCGTTGCCGGCTCTGGATCGGTCATCAGGCATCAACCCTGGCGGCCCAAAAGGCTGCTGAGATTCTGGATATGGATGTGGAGCATGTGGAGGTCATCATACCCTATCTTGGTGGCGGATTCGGGCGCAGGCTTGAGGTCGATATGGTGGAGCAAGTGGTGCTCCTGTCGCAAGCTGTGGGGAGCCCGGTCAAGCTCATCTGGTCTCGTGAACAAGACATGCAGCACGACATGTATCGGCCCATGATTGTGGCTCAAATGACGGCAGTAGAGGAGACCGGTCAGCCGGGTGCGCTCCTGTGCAAATTGGCGAGCCAGTCGATCATGGCGGGTTATGCCGGGCGAGCGCTGGGGTTTTCCGTGATTGGGCCTGATAGCACCACGGTGGAGGGGCTCGCGGGCTCACCCTATGATTTTCCCAATTATCGGGTTGACCATGCAGTGATCGAGACCCCTGTGCCGGTGGGATTCTGGCGTTCGGTGGGCCACAGCGCCACCGGATTTTTCATGGAATCATTTCTGGACGAACTGGCCATAGGGTCCGGCATTGATCCTTTCGCTTATCGTTTTGCCCTTTTGCAACATGACCCGCGCTCGCTTGCGGTTCTGGATAAGGCGAGGGACTTGAGCGCATTCGGTAAGAAAAATGGGGAAGGATTTGGGCAGGGACTTGCCTTTCATGTCTCTTTTGGCTCTCGCGTGGCTCAAGTTGCGGACCTTCGGCTATCAGAGCAGGGTGTCACCATTGAGCGGGTCACATGCGTCATCGACTGCGGCCTGCCCATCCACCCGGATATCATTGCGGCGCAAATGGAAAGCGGAATTATTTTCGGGCTGACGGCGGCTTTCCGGGGACAAATAACCTTCAAGAATGGTGCGGTGGTGCAAAGTAATTTCCACGATTATGAAATGCTGCGTATGCCCGAAGCGCCGCCTGTGGAAGTATATATTATGAATAATAAACATGAACCCGAAGGGGTGGGCGAGCCTGCTGTGCCACCCATAGCACCTGCTGTTGCCAATGCCATTGTGGCCGCGGGTGGCCTGCGCCTCCGTCATTTGCCGTTTTCAGCGGCGGGCATTGAGCTTTTGCCATAATGCCACCTCATTTTTGCGCAAGATTTTTCGAAGGGAGCGGCAAACCATAGCCGTATCATGGTTTAGAGTGGGTTCTGAGCCACGACAAAAATTATGAGGAGCAATGCAATGAGACTTTTATCAATTGCCACACTTGTTATTGCCGGTGTTGCCATGTCTGCAGTCGCGTTCGGACATGATAGGGATAAGGACGAGGATGGCCTGCACAAAATGGTCATTCGGGTACCGATGATGGATTTTGCCTTTGCGGGCGGTCCTATGGGCTGGATTGGCGCTTCTGCCGCCCATCAATGGGATGAACTGGACACAGATGAAGATGGCCGCATCTCGCGTGATGAATATATGAGCGCTAAAGAAGTCCGCTTTGAAGAGCTGGATTCTGACCAGGATGGTTATGTGGACGAGGACGAGCTCGAAGATTTTATAGAAGCGAAAATGGAAATGCGCATGGAAGCCATGAGCGAGCGAATGGAAGGCAGACAATTCGTATTTCGCGGTGATCGCAGGATGATGGAAATGGACATGGAAGAGCTTGAAAATGAAATCGAGGAAGCCATGGACAAGGTTGAGATCATTGTTGAACGCATGGCTGGGCCACGGATGTTTTTCCTGAGTGAGCGGGATGGACGCCGTTTCGAAGGACTTGATGAAAATGATGACGGCGAAATTACCCGTGAAGAATTTATGGCGCGGCGCGATAAGGCCTTTGATCGTCTGGATGAAGACGGTGATGGCATTATCTCCGAAGAGGAGATGGAAAAAGGCGCTGAAAATTTTAGGGGTGACAGAATGAGTGGGCCGAGAAATTTTCGCTATCGCACCAACTAGAAACGCCCAAGACTGAATGATCCAAAAGGCCGGGCCCCTTTGGGGGTCCGGTTTTTTTGTGGTTAAGCCCGCATTTATGGTAGAGCAAGCTTGGCACGACCCTGGGCCGGGATAAAATGCGCAAGACAAAACGGAGAGTATGAGATGTTTTCGGGTTCCATAACCGCGCTTGTCACGCCTTTCAAGGATGACGCGGTGGATG
>JACZYI010000105.1 GCA_022571175.1 Pseudomonadota bacterium | reverse complement strand
CGAACAGGATGATGGCGACGTACTCGACATGCGGCCCTGCCTGAAATGCCGCAGGGTGGCGACGTGAGCGACCACGAGGTAGGTGAGCCATGACCCGCCCCACCTGCCCCTGGTGCGGCACTTCCTTCATGCCCCGCAGCGACGGCGGCAAGCCCCAGCGGTTTTGTTCGCCACCGTGCCGCAAGAAGTACCACGCCGGCTGCCGGGCCTGGGCCGAGGATCGGGTGAACCGGGGTCTGCTACCCATCTCGGCCTTGAAACGCGCGCTGGCGCAACGTACACGTTCCCCTGAGGGTGATCTAAGCGAAGGGTAAGGGGGAAGGGTAAGCCGGCGCGCCAACCCGCCCCAGCGGGCGCGGGATCGGTGAAGACGGACGCGCGGACAACTGACTCGTCTGAAAGAGCACGTTTTGTTAGGCTCATGCAGCTAAGGGAGGCACGCAGCATGAGGCGCATGACACCCATTCGCGGGCGCTCGGATGATATGATGATTATCCGTGGAGTGAATTTCTTCCCCTCGCAAATCGAAGAACAAATCCTGAAGGACAAGCGGCTCTCTCCCCATTATCGCCTCGAGATCAGGCGCGAGAAAAACCTGGATGAATTGACGGTTGTGGTTGAGGCCAACGCGCAAGCGGCCAACCGGGAAGATCAGGATGCCGCCGCAAATGATCTGGCTGTGCGTATCAAAAGCCATGCCTACATTCGGGCCAGCGTGCGGGTGGTGGACCCGTTTGAGATTGAGCGTTCCGAGGGCAAAGCCAAGCGTATCTTCGATTTAAGGAACTGATTTTGGCAAAATTTACGCCTTGTTGGTCATTTTAATTTAATTAATTGACCGACCGTTCGGATTATTATATAATTCGCTGATTTCAGCAGTCTTGAGCCCGATTTAGCCTTGGAGATGCCTTGTGACAAAGTCCGGAAAGCCAAAGTCTACAACAGCTATGACAGAGTCTATAACCGGTAAGGACAGCCCGGAAGCGAAAGCCTTTCAGAAGAAAATTGATGCGGACATCACAATCGAGCCCAAAGACTGGATGCCCGAGGCCTATCGCCACACTTTAATCCGGCAAATGAGCCAGCATGCACATTCTGAAATCGTCGGCATGCTGCCCGAAGGCAACTGGATTGGGCGAGCTCCCAGCCTGCGCCGCAAAATGATTTTGCTGGCCAAGGTTCAGGATGAAGCCGGGCATGGACTTTATCTGTATAGTGCCACTGAAACCCTCGGCATTTCCCGCGATCAAATGATTGAGCAGCTTCATAGCGGCTCGGCAAAATATTCCTCAATCTTCAATTATCCCACCCTCACCTGGGCCGATATGGGTGCCATTGGCTGGCTGGTGGATGGGGCGGCCATTATGAATCAGGTTCCCTTGTGTCGCACGTCTTTTGGACCCTATGCCCGCGCCATGGTCAGAATTTGCAAGGAAGAAAGTTTTCATCAGCGCCAGGGCTATGAAATCATGATTGCCATGGCCCATGGCTCGCCAGCGCAAAAAGTGATGGCCCAAAGTGCCATTGACCGCTGGTGGTGGCCTTCCTTGATGATGTTCGGCCCACCCGATGCCGACTCCCCCCATTCAGCCCAGTCCCTGAAATGGAAAATCAAACGAACCTCCAACGACACCCTCCGCCAGAAATTTATTGATGTGACCGTGCCCCAGGCCGAATTTCTCGGTCTGGAGGTGCCGGACCCGGACCTGAAATGGAATAAAAAGAGAGACCATTACGACTTTGGCGAAATTGACTGGGATGAATTTTATCAGGTCATCAGCGGCAACGGCCCCTGCAACAAGGAACGGCTGGATGCCCGCATCAAGGCCTGGGAAGATGGCAAATGGGTGCGCGATGCAGCGCTCGCCTATGAACAGAAAAAGCAGGCGGCTGCGGCTTGATCGGGCCCGTTTGAAGGCGAAAGGACACTCAAATGACAAGCAAGGAACGCCAGATGAAAGGCAAGAAAGGGCAGATCACAGGCAAGGAATGGCCGCTCTATGAGGTTTTTATCCGCTCCAAAAACGGACTGGCCCATAAACATGTGGGCAGCGTTCACGCCACTGACAGCACCACCGCGCTCGAAGCCGCCCGCGATGTCTATACCCGCAGGCAGGAGGGCATAAGCCTTTGGGTGGTGCCTTCAAGGGAGATCACCGCATCTGACCCCGAAGATGAGGGCATGCTGTTTGAGCCGGCCAAAGACAAGATATACCGGCACCCGACCTTTTATAAAATTCCTAAAGACGTTGAATATATGTAAGCTGGAGACCCTAGGTGACAAACAAAAACAAACAAATGGCGCTGGTCGAATATGCCCAGAGGCTGGGGGATAACAGCCTGATACTGGGACAGCGTTTGGGTGAATGGTGTGGTCACGGGCCACAGCTGGAGCTTGATATTGCGCTCACCAACTTCTCGCTGGACATGATTGGTCAGGCCAATCTTTATTTGGGCTACGCTGGCGAAGTTGAGGGCAAATCACGCGACGCAGACGCCATGGCCTATCTCAGGGACGAGCTGGAGTTCAGAAATTGTCTGCTGGTGGAGCAGCCCAATGGTGATTTCGGCCAGACCATCATGCGCCATTTTCTTTTTTCCACTTTTCAGCATCTACATTTAGAGGCTCTGCAATCAAGCAAGGATGAAACACTTGCCGGCATTGCCGGGAAGGCCATCAAGGAAGTGGCCTATCATGTAAAGTTTTCTGCCGACTGGGTGCGGCGGCTCGGTGGTGGCACCCCTGAAAGCCACCAACGAATGCAAACGGCGCTTGATAATCTCTGGCGCTTTACCGGTGAACTGTTTGAGACGGATGGCGTTGACGCGCTCCTCCTGGCCGAAGGGATTGCAGTGGATTTATCTGCACTGCAAGACCCGTGGAACACGGCAGTCCAGACTGTTCTTAAAGATGCCGGGCTTCGCCTCCCCAAAGGCCAGGTCGTCGTATCCGGCGGCAGAAAAGGCAATCACTCGGAACATCTGGGGCCCATGCTGGCGGAAATGCAGTTTTTGCAACGCGCTTATCCCGGCCTTGACTGGTAGTGCTGGCATGACTTCTGAAGCCAGACCCCGCGACGAAAAAACCGAAGCCATATGGCAGCTTTTGTCCGAGCTTGAAGACCCGGAAATACCGGCTTTGACCTTGATGGACCTGGGCATAATTCGTGAGATTAACCTGGAGCCGGATGGCCGGGTGGAAGTGGTGCTGACCACCACCTATACCGCCTGTCCCGCCACCCATTTTATTGAGCTGCTGGTGGCTGAAAAGCTGGAAGATGCGGGTTATGAATTCAGGCTCACAACCAAGCTGACCCCCACCTGGACCACCGACTGGATTTCAGAAGAGGGTCGCCGCAAACTCAGGGAATATGGCATTGCCCCACCGATCACAGCCACCACCAGCAAGAAGGTCTTGATGGGGGCCAAGCTCGAAATAGAATGCCCACAATGCCGCTCATCCCGGACCACGCGCATATCCGAATTTGGTTCAACTCCCTGCAAATCCCTTTATAAATGCGATGATTGTGCAGAACCCTTCGAATATTTCAAATGCATCTAGTTCAAATGAGATAAACTTTTATTCATGAAAAAATTTCACCAGTTAATGGTGGCGGAAGTCCGCCGCGAAACGCCTGATGCGGTCTCAATCCTGTTTGAGGTTCCCTCAGATCTGGAAGACAGTTTTCGCTATGTGCAAGGCCAGCATATAACCCTGAAAACCGAGATCGCAGGCGAAGAGCTCAGGCGTTGCTATTCGGTTTGCACCGGGGTACAGGAAAATGAACTGCGCATCGCCGTCAAGCAAATTGAAGGCGGGCGTTTTTCGGGCTTTTGCAACCGGCAACTGAAAGCAGGGGACCTGCTAGAGGTGCTGCCACCCGCCGGGCACTTTTTTACCGAACTGGATAAATCAGCCCGGAAAAATTATGTGGCCTTTTCCGGTGGCAGTGGCATTACGCCCATCCTGTCGCTGATTAAAACCACGCTTTTCGAGGAACCGGACAGCAGTTTCACCCTGGTCTATGGCAACCGGGATCAGGACTCGATTATTTTTGGCGAAGCGCTTGCCCGGTTGAAGAATAAATACCTCAACCGTTTTCGCCTGTTTCATGTGCTGCAAAATGGCGCCAGTGAAGTGGCGCTCTATAACGGTCTGTTGACAGAAGAAAAATGTACGGAATTTTTGTCAGGCCTGGTGGACGCAAAAAAAATTGACGCCTTTTTCATTTGTGGTCCAGCTCCAATGATGGACGGGGTCGAGAAAAGCCTGCTCAAGGCGGGAGTCAAAGCCGATGCCATTCATATTGAACGCTTTATCAGCGGCCCTGAAGACACACCCCCGGCTGACAAGGCCAGGCTGGCACCCACAGCCGACCCCACCACCAGGAACGCCCGGATTTCGGTCATTCTTGATGGGGAGAAAACCAGCTTTGATTTCACCAGCGACGATCTGAGCATTCTGGATGCGGCTCTGGATGCAGGCACCGATGTGCCCTATGCCTGCAAAGGAGCCGTCTGTTGCACCTGCCGGGCCAGGGTTCTGGAGGGCGCGGTGGATATGGCATTGAATTACGGGCTGGAAAAGGAAGAACTGGAAGCCGGATATGTTTTGACCTGCCAGTCCACGCCCACCACCGATGAGGTGGTGCTGAGTTTTGACGACTAAGTTCGGAAAATAGATATGGCGCGTACACAAGCCACAGATTACGACCAGCGACGACAGTCATTCGTCGATAAAGCTGCTGAGCTTTTCGCCTCCGAAGGGTTCCATAAATCATCCATATCCAGCCTGGCGAAAGCCTGTGGTACCTCCGAGGCAGCGCTTTATCATTATTTTTCCTCCAAGGAAGAAATCCTCCATGCGGTCATGAAAGGTCATACGGACTTGCTCTATAAAACCGCCACAGCGATTGCGGCGGGTGATGGAGACGGGGAACATAAACTGCGTGAGCTGGCACGGGCGTTCATGGAAATATATGTGGCGTCCCGGGCACAGCATATCGTGCTTTCCAATGAGATTGGTGCCTTGCCCGACCATCTGCGCAGCGAAATTGTGGCCTCGGAAAACCAGGTTGTGGACCGGATACTGGACGTGATTTCCAGCATCAATCCAGAGCTGGTAAGCCGCGAGAAATACCGCAAGCCAGTGGCCATGATTTTCATGGGCATGATTAACTGGACCTATACCTGGTACCAGCCGGGGGGCGCCTTGAGCCATGACTTGTTCGCCGACCTGGTGGCCGAAATTTTCCTGAGGGGCCTGCCTGATATCAGGCGACAACCGGACCCTGATAAACGAGATTCTGGCCCATAGAATTCTCGCAATAGCCCTGCTAAGGTCTGCTCTGAATATTGGGGGGGGGAAAGCGATATGCTTGGGGATCAATCACAAAAACAAATTATGCAGGCGCTGATGCTTCCGGTTTTTCTGGCTCTTGTGGGCTGGTTAAGTTTTGCTTCCACCGCGCCCACTGAACCCGCACCAATGGATGCCCCTGCGGATGATTTTTCAGCCACCCGCGCCCATGAGCATGTAAAAATAATTGCCCAAAAATCTCATCCCATGGGCACGCCCGAGGCCCGCGAGGTGCGGGACTATATCGTCTCGGAACTGGAGGCGCTCGGCTTTGAGATAGAAATTCAGGCCACCGAAATTTTTTACGACTATGCCCGTTTTGGCCGACCGGCGATTATGGCCCGCGTGGAAAATATTATCGCCCGGAAAGCGGGCACCAGGGGCTCGGGCAAGGATCTGGTGCTGATGGCGCACTATGATTCAAGACCCCAGTCCTTGGGCGCCAGCGATGATGGTGCTGGCGTTGCTACCATCCTTGAGACCGTGCGTGCGCTTGATAATCTGCCGCCACTGGAAACTGACCTGATGGTCCTGATTACCGATGGCGAGGAAATGGGCTTGCTCGGGGCACAGGCTTTTTTCCACGATAGCGAGCTCGCAAGCCAAGTCGGACTGGTGTTGAACTTTGAGGCTCGGGGCAGTTCCGGCACGGTCTATATGTTCGAGACCAGCGTGGGAAACAGCGCCCTTATCGAGGTCATGCAAAGGGCCGCCCCCCGCATTTTTGCCAACGCCATATCTTACGAAGTCTACAGCCGCATGCCTAATGATACGGACCTGTCCATCTCAAAAGAAGCCGGGCTCCAGGGCCTGAACTTTGCCTATATTGAAGGCTTCTACGACTATCACGCGCCCAGTGACTCGGCCGAGAATATGTCCACCGCCTCGCTGCAACATATGGGGAATTATGCCCTTGGCATGAGCCGGGCTCTTGGTCATATGACCTTGCCGTTGCCCGAAGGAGATGATGCGGTCTATTTCAATCTGGTGGGCTCCATGCTGGTGAGCTATTCCCTCCCCTCAAGCTGGCTGGTTCTCCTGATCAGTATCGGAACTTTTGGCGGTGCAATTTTTATGGCCCGCAAGAAAAATGTTGCCCATTGGCTAGGCGTAATCAGGGGGCTGGTCGCTTTTTCCCTTGTTATGGTGCTGCTGGGCCTGACCATATCGTCACTCTATGGCTTGATCTCTGACGCGGATGCAGGCTTTGTGGAAAGATGGCGCCTGTTCGCACAAGCCAACGAACAGCTCACCGGCTTCACCCTGTTCACCCTTGGTTTTCTGATTTTGACCAGCGGTTTGATCGCGCGCGGCGTTACAAAAATTGAAGTTGGAGCGCTCACCATAACACCGGCGCTCCTGTTAGCACTTGGCGGAAACCTGGGCATCCTGAGCGCTGCCGTGCTGGCGGGCATTGCTGCGCTTCTGTGGTTTTTATTCCGG
>JACZYI010000104.1 GCA_022571175.1 Pseudomonadota bacterium | reverse complement strand
GGGGGTGAAGATGCGGTTGCGGCCACCGAAAAATCAGCTTTGAGACCTGCGTTTACATCCGCAATTGTGATGCTTCCTTCCGGGCCCGAACCGGCAAGGCGGGAAATATCCACCCCCAGATCTCGTGCCAATGCACGGACCTTGGGGGCGGCTTTCGTCCCTTTGCCACCGGAAATTTGCACAGGCACAGCACTGGTGCGAGCCGCGGTTACCTCATCGGCCATCCGGGCTTTTGCCGCAGTCATAACATCCTGCTTGGTAATGCTGTTCTTGGGTCCGGTGGAGATTATGGCCGCCATATCAAGCCCGAGACCCTCAGCCAGCGAGCGTGCCGCCGGGCCAATATTAATCTCTGAAGGGGCGGGTAGCTGTTTTGCCGGTGCGGGAGTGGTCGCACTGTCCTTGTGGAGTGAGCGAATATCCTTGAGTGTTACGGCTCCCTCTTTGCCTGATCCCGTTATTGATTTGAGATCAATACCGGATTTGCGTGCCAATGCCCGGACCGCGCTGGAGGCGATAATGCCATCGGCTCCCTGACTGCTTTCCGAGGTGACCTGGTGGCCCACCTTCATGGCACCAACCACCGTTGCCGAATCTTCACGGATTATTTCTTCTGTAAATTCCGGCTCAGTCGCAGAGACCTCTCTCTGCGCACTATCGGTGGCAATCTCAATCAGGGGTTTCCCCGTTTCAATAATATCACCAGGGCCGCCATAAAGCTTGACCACTGTGCCTTTGAACGGAACGCCAACCTCGACCACAGCTTTGGCCGTGGACATTTCCACCATCAAATCATCGGTCTCCACCTGGTCACCGACCTTGACCAGCCATTTGACAATTTCCGCGTCGGGAAGCCCTTCCCCAAGATCGGGCAACAGAAATAGCTGTCCTTTATTTTTTCTCTTGGCCGCAACTTTTGTCTTTGAATCTTCAGGCTCCGGTTTTTTTGCCTGGTTTTTTTCAGCCGGTTCTGCGCTCGGTTCCTCCGCCGCGCGACCTCCCTCAAGATCAAACGTCACCAACGGCGATCCGGTATCAATCACGTCACCCGCTTGCCCATGCAATTTTTTGATCATGCCCGTATGGGGGGCTGGCAACTCCACAACTGCCTTGGCCGTTGACATTTCAACCATGGTCTCACCAGCCTCAATGATCTGGCCTTCTTCGACCCACCATTTGATTATTTCGGCATCGGGCAGTCCCTCGCCCAGATCTGGCAACCTGAAAATGGTCATTTGAATTGCATCACCTTTTGAACTTCATCTGTAATGCGCTCAACGCTCGGCATATATTGGCCCTCCATGCGCGCGTAAGGCATGATGGTATCATACCCTGCCACCCGGCAAACCGGGGCCAACAGCGACAAAAGGCCTTTCTCGGCAATTTCAGCAGCGATTTCCGATGCTATGCCCCCCGCTCTCGGTGCTTCCTGAATCACCACACAGCGACCGGTTTTCTCAACTGAGTCCAGAATAGTCGCCGAATCAAGCGGGGAAATAGTAGCCACATCAATAACTTCGGCCGAAATACCATCTTCAGATAATTTATCGGCCGCTTTCAGGGTTTCATGCATCATGGCCCCCCAGGAGACCAGGGTGATGTCATCGCCTTCCCGATCAATAAAGCAAGTATCCAGCGGGTAGGCCTCTCCATCATCTTCAATTTCATGTTTTTCGATTCTATAAATCCGTTTTGGCTCAAGAAATATTACCGGGTCAGGATCTCGAATGGCCGCCAAAAGCAGGCCATATGCCCGGCTCGGGTTTGAAGGGATAACAACCCGCAACCCCGGCAGATGGGCAAACAGAGCTTCGGTGGATTCCGAATGATGCTCGGGGGCGTGAATACCACCGCCATATGGCATACGAAAAACCAGCGGCATGGAGAGCCTGCCGCGGGTGCGATTGCGCATGCGGGCAGCAGCAGTTGCTATTTGATTAAAGGCCGGAAAGACAAAACCCATGAACTGCATTTCGGCAACAGGCTTCATGCCCTGCCCTGCCATGCCCACAGACAAGCCCGCGATCATGGCCTCTGCCAGGGGCGTATCAATCACCCGGTCCACGCCAAATTTTTCCTGCAGGCCATCGGTAGCGCGAAAAACACCGCCATTCAATCCCACATCTTCACCCAGCAGGACAACATCCTTGTCCCGGGCAAGCTCATGTTCCATTGCCAGAGTAACCGCCTCAATCAGGGTAAGCGTCGCCATTATTTGCTTCCCCTTCTGATCGCTTCATCCCGTTGCACTCGGGTGCGCTCGGGTAGTTCCGCGAAGAGATAATCAAACATGGCTTCAGGCGGTTGATGATCCTCTTCCATAAATTTCAGATAAATCTGAATTTCCTTTTCAACCAAGGCCTTACACTCTTCCTCAGCGGACTCCAGCTCTTCCGCCAAGGCGCCCCCAGAGGCCAGAAGATAGTCCTGTAACCGTTTGATTGGTTCTTTCTTCCAGGCATCTTCATGCACTTTTGGATCATTGTAGCGGGAAGCATCATCGGCGGTAGTGTGGTCCGAGAGGCGATAACAGATCGCTTCAATTACGGTTGGGCCACCGCCGGTTCGTGCTTTATCGAGCGCTCTGGTGGTGGCATCCTTGACCGCAATCACGTCATTGCCATCCACTTGCAGACATTCAATGCCCGCCGCTATCCCCTTTTGCGCAAAGGTTTCCGCACGCGTTTGCAATTCCGTTGGCACTGAAATGGCCCATTGATTATTATTGATAATAAAGACCAGCGGCAAATCCCAAACCCCGGCCACATTCAGGGCTTCATAGAACTCCCCTTCGGACGTGCCACCCTCACCGATTTCTGTCAACACTGCGCGGCCTTTTTGCTTCCTGAGCTTGATGGCTGTGGCCACACCTGCGGCATGCAGCATTTGCGTAGCAATCGGTACCGCGATGGGAAAATCTTCCTTGCAGTTTTTATCTTTATAATCGCTGCCGCGCTCATCACCGCCCCAATATTGCAGAATTTCGTGGGGTTTTATGCCCTTGGCAATCATGGTGGCGGTGCCGCGATAATAGGGGATGAGAACATCTCCCTCTTGAAGAGAGCTGCCCGAGCCCACGCCCACCGCTTCCTGACCTAAAGAGGCCGGATAGGTGTGCATTTTTCCAATGCGCTGCAGGGCGACCGTGCGCTTATCAAGAATACGCACAAACTGCATGTCCTTATAAAGCTGGATCAGGATCTTCGGATCCTTGGCAAAATCAGGAAGATCATTGGCTGGTTTGGCCTTTTCATCCAGATATTGCAAATATTTTATCTCGAACGAAGCGCTGGTGCGCATGGCTTTATCCCCACATACAAAAGATATATCCGACCTCCGGGCCGGATTTGACCGCCAAGTACCGGGAAAATGCCCTGAAATTGCCCCTCCCGCAAGGGAGCACTATAAACTAACAACTATAGTTCGCGCGAGTCTGGAAGCACCCGAATTGGCGACATAATGCTGCTTAATATTGAAATATTATTTCAAGACTTATCAGCACACCAGCTCATGACACAAAGAAGATCAATTATCCTGCCCGGAAATCATGCCATCCGGTGGGATGATACCTAGGAATTTTTCCAGTCTAGAATGACTTTTCCGGAATTCCGGCTGTTCATGGCCTCAAAGCCATCCTTAAAAGCCTCTGCCGGAAAACGGTGTGTAATAACCGCCTCCACATCCAGACCCGAGCCCAGCATGGCAAGCATCTTGTACCAGGTTTCAAACATCTCGCGACCATAGATGGCCTTCATAGTGATGGCTTTCAGGATTATTTTTGCAAGATCCAGCGATACTTTCCCGGACGGCAAGCCAAGAAGTGCAATATTCCCCCCCATCACCATCACTTCAACCATGGCCTCAAGTGCCTCGGGCGAGCCGGACATTTCCATACCCACGTCAAATCCTTCGGTCATGTTGAGTTCTGCCATGACATCCGCCATTTGTTCTTTGTTGGGATTGAACGGCCTGACGTCGGCAACCTTTGAAGCCAACTCCAGTCGATAATCATTCAGATCGGAAATGACCACGTTACGAGCTCCGGCATAACGCGCGACCGCTGCCGCCATAATGCCAATGGGGCCAGCTCCTGTGATAAGCACGTCTTCTGCCACAAGGTCAAAAGAAAGCGCGCTATGAACCGCATTCCCCAGCGGGTCCAGAATCGAGGCAAGTTCATCGGACACATAATCCGGAAGTGCGATCACATTAAAGGCCGGAATGGTCAGATATTCCGCAAAGGCCCCCGGCACATTAACGCCAATCCCTTTGGTGTCCGGGTCCAGATGAAAGCGTCCAGCCCTCACCGCCCGGCTTTTGTGACCAACAATATGGCCCTCGCCTGTAACGCGTTGACCCACGCTCAAATCGCTGACATTTGATCCTAACTCGGCAATCTCACCGCCATATTCATGACCCACAATCATCGGTACCGGAATGGTTTTACTGGCCCATTCATCCCAATTATAAATATGCAAATCAGTGCCACAAATTGCCGTCTTTCGAATTTTTATCAGAACTTCGTCCGGTTCCGGTTTGGGCACAGGAGCCTCTTCCATCCAGAGGCCTTGTTCAGACTTCGATTTCCATAATGCCCGCATGCGACTTGCCATCAGATCACTCCCATTTCTTTGCCCACCCTGGTAAAGGCAGCAATGGCGCGCTCGATGTGTTCCGGCGTGTGGGCGGCTGACATCTGGGTACGGATGCGAGCCTGACCGTTCGGTACCACAGGATAGAAAAAACCGATCACATAAACGCCTTCATCCATCAATCGTGATGCCATTTCCTGGGCCAGTTTCGCTTCACCCAGCATGACCGGAATAATTGGGTGTTCACCGGGCAACAGGGTGAATCCAGCCGCCTCCATGCCGCTGCGAAATTGCCGGGCATTGGCAAATAATTGTTTACGCAAATCATCCCCGGCCTCCACCAGCTCAAAAGCCTTGAGACTGGCCCCCGCCACCACCGGAGCAAGCGAATTGGAGAACAGATAGGGCCGTGAGCGTTGGCGTAACATCTCAACGATTGTGCTTGATGAGGCGATAAAGCCACCCATGGCGCCACCCATGGCCTTGCCCAAAGTTCCGGTGATAATATCAACCCGGCCCTGAACACCGCAAAACTCGGGTGTGCCTCGGCCAGTCTTGCCCATAAAGCCCATGGCGTGGGCATCATCCACCATCACCAGAGCACCATATTGGTCTGCCAGATCACAAATGCCGGAGAGGTTAGCCACAGTGCCGTCCATGGAAAAAATACCATCGGTGCAGATGATTTTATGGCGCGCCCCATCGCCGTCTGCCTGTTTGAGTTTAGCTTCCAGATCCGCCATGTCGCTGTTGGCATATCGATAGCGTTTGGCCTTGCACAGGCGGATGCCATCAATGATAGATGCGTGGTTCAAAGCATCAGATATTATCGCATCCTCAGCGGAGAAAAGCGGTTCAAACAATCCGCCATTGGCATCAAAACAGGCGGGGTAAAGAATGCTCTCCTCAGTCCCGAGATAACGCGCGATGGTTTTCTCCAGCTCACGGTGAACGTCCTGTGTGCCGCAGATAAAACGCACCGATGCCATGCCATATCCATATTTTTCCAGCGCTGCTTTGCCCGCCTCTATCATGGCTGGATGATTAGCCAGTCCCAGATAGTTGTTGGCACAGAAATTCAGAACCTTGCCAGTCTTGCCATTATCGCTGACCTGAATTTCAGAATATTGCCTGGAAGTAATGATGCGTTCTTTTTTATAGAGCTGCGCATCCCGGATGCGTCCCAGAAGGCCGTCCAGATAGTCATCAAATTTCCCAGAAAACTCGCTCATCGCTCTATGACCATTCAATTGGTGTAAATTGGGGTGAGATTAACCGCTGGTGCGATCCAAGTCATCCCCCGATTGGTCCTGGATTTCCCCTTCCCAATCAAGAACAAAATTTTTCAAACGCCAGCCCTCTCCCTGATCCTCAAACAGAGCAAGTGCACCGCCCGAAAAGGCAAAATGGCGTGCTTCCAGATAGCCAATGGTACCATCTCCCAAAATAATCTGGAGCCAACGGGTGGGTTCGCCTCCCAAATCCCCCACCTCATCCACCACCAATGCCGGCTCATGACTGATCCGTGCAAGTGGGGCTGAGGATGCCGATGGCGTGGCTCTAAGAAGCACCTTGAACCCGATCACAAGGCCATGGGACAGGGAACTTAATTCTGCAGGAAAGAGGCGCTGGTAAAAAGGCAGGGTCAGTCGTGCCCCGGTTTCAGTCTGGCTGCGCATTCCACCAGCTTCGATCAAACGGTTCAGAACAGGCCAAAGCCATGAATTTTGACTATCTTGATTGAGACCCCAATAGTCAAAAAACACTTCAATACCGACAGAATTATCAGAGCCATCGGACTCATCAGGGTCATTCCTCGCCACGGTAACATCTTCGGCCAGAAGGTTCCGTAACGAAATAAGGTCGTTGCGGTCTACGATCTCCTGCAACTGTCTTAAAAAAAGCTGGTCCTCCGGGGTCAGTAAATGTTCGGTGGGGATATCTATTTCGGACCGCGAAAAGGGTTCAAACCCCATATCATCCAACAGCGAAAACGGGTTTTCCGGCCAAGTTTCGCTCAAAACCGAATAGAGAATTTCACTCTCCCCATTGCCGTCATCATCGACCAGGACTTCTTCATGGTCATAATTGATGGATAACTGGTTCTCGCCAGCTAGATATTGGAGAAAGTAGCTGCCCGTACGGGCAAATATGGGTTGGATCGGATCAATCACAGGGTCATACAACCGAATCCTCTGGCTGTGTTCTCCTACGTTGCAAACCGCGACCACCACCGGA
>JACZYI010000103.1 GCA_022571175.1 Pseudomonadota bacterium | reverse complement strand
GCCCCGCCACGGAACCGGTGCCGCTGCGGTCGGCAGGACTATTTATGTGCCGGGTGGCGCCGAGATAGAGGGGTTCGGCGCTGTCGCGGTCACCGAGGCCTTCACGCCGAGGACCGTAGCTGCGGGTCCCGTCGAGTAGCTTTAGTCTGTTTGGTCTCAGGAGCCGATCACCTGCCAGGCAGGTCAGGCCGAGCAGGGTTAGTCGACCTATAGGGCGGACGGCCCAATGGACCCAACGGTGCACAGTCAGCTAGCTTGCAGACCTGCGCTGCCTGCAAGCATGCGTGCATAGCTAGCCAGCTGGCTGAGCTAAGCTTGCACCACCTGTTCGGTCGGCCCGAGGGGAAATGCTGCGCAAGCTCAGTCCGACAGAGTAGGCGACCACACAGGATTGAGGTCCCTGGCAGTATTGTCCGTCAGCTGCTTCGGGCCACTGCCATCCGCGTTCATCGTCCAGATCGCCCACTCGGAGCCCTCACCGGAGAGTCTTGCCGCAAACGCGATCTGTGACCCGTCCGGCGACCATAAAGGTTGGCGATCATGGACCGAGGTTGAGTTTGTCAGGTTGCGGATGTCGCCCTTATCAGCTGGCACGGTGAGAATATCACCACGTGCAGAAAAGACTGCTCGTTTACCCGAAGGTGAAATATCGGCACCTTGAATAAAACGGGCACCGGGAACCCAATGGGCTCGTGTTTCCGGTAAATCGGGATTGATTGAGATGGGCACAGCTTGACTGGTCTCGGTGTCCAGATCGAGAATATGAAGGCGTCCGCCCATTTGGTAAATGATGGCGTCATCGGTGGCATTGGCCCAGCGCATATCCCATCCGGTAGTATCAGTGATTTTGCGAACATTTCCAGAGCCCGGCTCATAGGCGTAAATATTGACGATGAGATCCCGGTCAGAGAGAAAATAAACTGTGTCCCCTACCCACATGGGGTCCGTATCATTGACCCGGTCATGGGGCATGCGTTCAATCTCATGCGTTTCAAAATCAAACAGCCAGATGGGGGGCGTGGTCCCGCCCCGATAGCGCTTCCAGCCAGAAGCGCCCGAATAAGCGGGATTAAAGGGTTGATAGGCGATGCGAGTGCCATCGACAGAATAAGCACCATCCCAGGCAATCGGCATGGGCAATTGATGGATAGTCCCTCCCGTAACAGCAACCGAGAACAAATGACCACCGCGCTCAAACCTGAGATTCCGGCCTGAGGTGAATATCACGCTGGTGCCATCATTGCTCCATCCGCGCACCCGATCATTGGACGGATGATAGGTGAGCCGTTTAGGCTGTCCCCCTGCCACATTCACCACATAGACATCTCCGTTGCCCTCATAATTACCGCTGAACGCAATCCAGTTGCCATCAGGCGCGAATTCGGGGTCTGATTCAACACCGGGATGCACGGTCAAACGCCGGGTATTATTACCATCACGGTCAGCTAGCCAGATGTCACCGGCATAGACAAAGGCAATGCTGTTGGCGCTGATGGCGGGCATGCGCAGCAACAGGGTTTCATTATTGTCCTGATTGTCCTGAGCTGCTGCTGGCAAAGACCAAATTAAAAGAATGCCGAAAACAAACCAAAGTGCGTGCCGCAAATTGCGGCCCAGAAGGCTGGAATTCATCGTTAGGCTCCCGTTGTGCTTTTAAGTTTTTTGATGCGGCACATGCTGGCATTGGCTTAACACAGAGTCAATCACGTCAACTTGTCGTCTTGCTTCTTGTATGTCCCGTTGCCCGCTTCTATGTTGCTTTTACTACGTATGTAGTAGACAGCGAATAAATGGATAAGAAGAATAAATGGAGAATAAAAATGTTCAAGAGCATCCTGGTAACGGCCTATCGGTCGGCACTTAAAGATTCCGCCAGCACAGCAATCAATCTTCTCGGGCTAGTAACGGGCTTTGTCATTTTCACTTTTGCCTTTGCGTTTGCCCATTATGAGCGGAATTACGACCGGTTTTTTGAGAATTCCGCGGATATTGTAGTACCCTATGTCGGGATTGCAGAAGGATCCGGATTCGCAGCAGATCAGATTTTCCAAACCTTTTACGGCACTCGCCTTTTGGCCAAAGAGAATTTCTCCGAGGTTTTGGCCGCTAGCCATATTGTTACAGATGAACGCCCGATTCAGCTGGGAGCAGATTTCTTCCGACGATGGATCCGCTTCGTAAATCCTGATTTTTTTGATATTTTTGACCTGAATTTCATCATTGGTGGAGCACAGGATTTTGGCAGCCGCACCGATATTCTCTTGCTAAGTGAAACAGAGGCAATGGGATTCTTTGGTAGAGTGGATGTGTTGGGTGAGACTTTCACCTTGACCGACGGTCAAATTCTTGAAGTTACAGGCGTCTACGAGGATCTGCCACTTAATAGCCATTTTGTGACCAGATTTGGTGACGGGGTGCGGTCCTTTGGGCTGATCGCAGATACCAGCGTGTATGAGCGTTTGACCGACAGTGATCTGGATAATACATGGACCTCTATCTCTTCCAGAGTTCAGACTTATTTATTATTGGCAGAAGGCACTGATCGTCGCTTGCTGGAGCGGGATATGACTACCCTGATGATGGACCGGATTACCGAGCGCATGAAGGGATTTGTGGATCGTTCATTGCTCCGGGATTTGGGAGACATGAATTTGAATATATGGGCTGATCAGGGCATTCCCGGTCTTCTTATAGCAGAGGCCATCGGCCTGATGATCCTGATCATTGCTATCATGAATGCGATCAGCCTCAACACTGCCCGCATGATAGATCGTTCGCGGGAAATTGGCCTTCGCCGGGTGATGGGGGCGACCCGCAAACATTTGATCGTCCAGTTTTTGGGCGAGAGCTTCGCTACCACTATTTTGGCTTTGATCATGGCCTTTGGTGCGTTGATAGCGCTCTTGCCTTTTGTGTCTTCGCTTACCGACAGGGAATTTAGCTTATTCAACATGATGGACACACAAATGATTGTTTTACTGACCGCAACAACAGTTACTGTTGCCTTCCTATCGGTCAGTTACCCGATCTTTCTTTTGTCTGGCCTCGGCCACAACATGTCGCTGCATCGCACCATGCATATGGGCCATTCGGCTGGCTGGCTCAGGAAGATACTGACCAGCCTACAATTTGTTGTAGTGACCGCGCTGGTATTGGCTGTCGGTGTAGTAAATCGACAAAATACCTATTTAATGGAACAGGCACCAGAATTTGAAACCGATCGAATTGTCAGCATAGAAGGTCTCTCTGAGCAAGAAAGTCTGGATAAAATGGATGTTCTGATTAAGGCGCTTGAACGATTGCCCGCTGTAGATATGGTCTCACGGACAAATTTGACGCCCTTTTCTGGCGAAACCAATATCAGTACATTCAATACACCAGAAAGTGGTGAGGACCCATTTCGTATGCAGATCATTGCCATTGATCCGAATTATTTTCCCCTCCTGGACATTCCCCTTCTGGCCGGCCGAAATCTGGAAGAATCGCGGGGCGATGATTTTTTGACCCTGGAGGAATTCGACAACCCGGAGATCATTGGGGTAAATGTGATCATTAATGAATCCGGTTACAAGCGGCTTGGATTTTCAAGTCCGGGTGAGGCAATCGGTCAGCTTTTTCTGAAACAACGAGGCCCGGATCAGCAGCCACAACCCCTAACCATTGTGGGCATAATTCCTGACATCCTGTTGAACACACCAGGTTCTGAGCTCAGGCCATCTGTTTTTTCCAACCAGGAGGGTGCCCATTATAGTCTGATAGTCAGATTTCAATCTGATACGATGGTTGACCTCGCCGCCATTGAAGCCGTCTGGAAAGAAATTGTGCCGACCGCACCTGTGGAAGTGCAAATGTTGTCCCAAGCGAGAGATGCTGCCATGGAGGGGCTTCGCCAGGTCAGGGCAGGATTTCTGAGCATCGCCATCATTGCCGTCATATTGGCCGCAACCGGGTTATACGCACTGGCTGCTTTTCTGGCCGCATCCAGACGCAAGGAGATGGGCATTCGAAAGGTCATGGGCGCGCGCACTTTTCAATTGGTGCAAAATCTCATGTGGCAGTTCTCAAAGCCCGTAGGGCTGGCATTGATTATTGGCCTTCCGCTGGGCACATGGGGAATGCAAAGTTATCTGGAATTTTTCCCGGATCGCATCAATGTTGACTTCACCCTTATAATCGGTGCGGGTGTGATGACGCTGGCGATTGCATGGGTCACCGTCATTGTGCATGCAGTCAAAACCGCACAAACCCATCCCGCAAACGTTTTACGATACGAATAAAGACAGGACCAGGGCTTATCGTTCGAATTTCTTGAATTTGATACGGTGGGGTTCTACCGCGGCATCCCCCAGCCGACGTTTCTTGTCTTGCTCGTAATCGTCGAAATTGCCCTCAAACCATTCCACATGGCTGTCTCCTACAAAGGCCAGGATATGAGTGGCCAACCGATCGAGAAAAAAGCGGTCATGGGTGATGATAACCACGCAGCCCGCGAATTTTTCAAGAGCTTCTTCAAGCGCGCGCAGGGTTTCCACATCCAGATCGTTTGTGGGCTCATCAAGTAACAACACATTGCCACCTTTTTTCAGAAGCTTGGCCAGATGGACGCGATTTCGCTCGCCGCCCGATAATTGTCCAACTTTTTTCTGTTGATCCGAGCCCCTGAAATTAAAAGCCCCCACATAGGCCCGGCTTGGCATTTCGGATTTACCAAACTCAATCACATCATAGCCACCCGATATTTCTTCCCACACGGTTTTTGCCGGGTCCAGCGCGTCCCGTGACTGATCAACATAGGCGATATCAACGGTCTGACCGAGGACAAGCGAGCCGCTGTCTGGTTGTTCCGTGCCAACCAGCATATTAAATAATGTGGTTTTACCGGCCCCGTTCGGACCAATCACACCCACAATACCACCGGGCGGCAGCCGGAAGTTCAAATTCTCCATCAACAGCTTGTCACCAAAACCTTTGCACAAGTCCTTGGCGATGATGACATCACCCCCAAGTCTCTCGGCTGGCTGAATCATGATTTGCGCACTGCGGCCGCGCGCCTCCTGCGACTGGCTGACCAGGTCTTCATAGGCCCGGATGCGGGCCTTCGATTTAGCCTGTCTGGCCCGGGGCGAAGACCGTATCCAGTCGAGCTCGCTTTTGAGGGCTTTTTGGCGGGATTCTTCTGACTTCCCTTCCTGACCCAGACGCTTCTCCTTGGCCTCCAACCAGGCTGAATAATTGCCCTTGAAGGGTATGCCCTGGCCACGGTCAAGTTCCAGAATCCAGACCACAACATTATCGAGAAAATAACGGTCATGGGTAACCAGAATGACCGTGCCGGAATATTCCTTCAAATAGCGCTCTAACCAGGCCACGGATTCTGCATCCAGATGATTTGTCGGCTCATCCAAAAGCAGAATGTCGGGCTTTTCCAGCAGCAGGCGGCACAGCGCAACCCGTCGTCGCTCACCGCCGGATAAGGTTGTAACATCGGCATCGGCGGGGGGACATCGGAGAGCGTCCATAGCGAGCTCCAGCCGCTGGTCCAGCTCCCAGCCGTTCACCGCCTCGATCTGCTCCTGTAATTCACCCTGTTCTTCCATCAGGGCATTCATTTCGTCATCGCTGATTTCCTCGGCAAATTTTTCTGACACCTCTTGAAAGCGATCCAGCAATGATTTTATTTCCGCCACACCATCAGTGACATTGCCGATGACATTTTTTGTTGGGTCAAGTTCAGGCTCCTGTGACAAATAGCCAATCTTAACCCCTTTTTCGGGCCAGGCTTCGCCGGTAAAGTCCGGGTCAAGGCCAGCAATTATGCGCATGAGCGTGGTCTTGCCCGATCCGTTGACACCGATAATACCGATTTTGGCACCGGGTAAAAAATCGAGAAAAATATCCTTCAGCACATGCTTTCCCCCGGGAAAGGACTTGTTCAGACCCCTCAGGTGAAAGACAAATTCATTCGCCGACATGCGTTTTCTCCAGGCTGGCTGTTATGACAGGCCGTTCAGATATTAGATTAATGGGATTATTGCAATGGTCAAAAAATTTGCTGATGGAGATGATCCGTCAATGCAATAATACGGCTGATGGCTTAGTCTTCAATTTCGTTTGATGTGTCTTGGGCATTAATGGGCAGCACCACTTCAACCGATGTGCCCTCGCCCACCTTTGAATGGATTGAAAGCTTGCCCCCATGCAATTCCACCAGAGATTTTGAAAGAGCCAAGCCAAGCCCGACCCCTTGATTGGTGGTTGGCAGGGTCATGCTGGATTGGATGAAGGGCTTGAGTACATCCTCCAACCTGTCAGCCGGAATTCCAGGGCCCGTATCAGAAACCGTGAATTTAACATGAGATTCTTTTTGGCGAACCACAGTGACCGTGACACTCCCCTTTTCAGGCGTAAATTTTATCGCGTTTGATATGAGGTTGATCAGAATTTGTTTCAGCCTGAGCCGGTCAGCTTCCAGCACCGGCAAACCATTTTCGAGCTCCACATTCAGGCTAAGTCCACCTTCCTTGGCTAGCACATTGAGCATAGCAAAGCAGGACTTCAGTATTTCTTGAATATCAATTTTCTCAGGTTGGAGCTTGAGTTCCCTGGCTTCGACCTTGGCCAAATCCAGTATATTCCCAAGAATGGAAGCCAGGTGGGTACCAGCTTCCTGAATATCTTTTACATATCCCTTATAACGCTCATTTTCCAGTGGGCCGAACATCTCATCCCTCATGATGGTTGTAAAACCAATAATGGCGTTCAGCGGTGTTCGGAGCTCATGACTCATATTAGCCAAAAATGAGGATTTGGCTTGGCTGGCGGCATCGGCAGATTCCTTGGCTTCCCGTAATTCCAAAGCAGCCTTTTTATGCGCGTCCACATGGCGTCGATTGGCGTCAATCATCCGGTTTGTCTCAATAACCAAAGA
>JACZYI010000102.1 GCA_022571175.1 Pseudomonadota bacterium | reverse complement strand
ACCACTATGTTGGCGGAATGGATTCGGGACAACATGAACACGTTCCTTGGGGAAGTCGGTATTTGGCGATCGTATCGGGTATACCGGATAACGGTTAGCATTGACCAAGCCACTTTCATTACCATCGTTATCGTAACTGGTCACTCCGTAGTATAATCCCACACCGAATGGTTGCCCAATATCCTCGTAAACCGCATAGTCTCCCTCAACGGTCAATTCACCAAGTGTAATGTCATCGACTAACTCCCAAGGGCCGGTAGTAAAATAGGTTGATCGATAAATTCTGTAGCCTGCCAAATCGTTCGATCCTAAATCAGGATCGATATATGTATCCGGAATTGGCGGCCATGCAATATCCATACCTCCGACTATCGGAGTAAGAATTAGAGTATTCTCTTTATTGGTTGGCGTTGGAGGTGGATCGACTGCGTCATAGCCGTTAGCATATAACTCACGAGCAGCAGCTACATTAGCAAACAGTGAATCACGTGATTCAGTTGCCAGGGCCAGGACATTCTCTAAACCACCTGCAATGATCTTGGCACGATCCATCTCGCCGAGTACTTCAGCAAAGACTACTGTTTCCGATGCACCAGCAGCGATGCTTAGTGGTCCAACAGAGACAATCATTTCAGGATTACGCTCAAATTTGTTGCCACCTTCACCGCCTGCCGCTCTGGCCTCATCCCACGACATACGAGGTTGTTGATGGGTCATTGCCGCTTTATAATCCTCCGGTTGACTTGAACTTAGATATACAAATCTATCCTCGGCTGGCTCCTCCCAGGGAGAAGTACCCTGTCCCTGATTTGTGATAATATTCATATAAACATTGGCACCTGCCGAATCCAAGACCATCAATGTAATGTACGCAGGTGCAAGCAGTTCATGGTTTTTGGCTCCCGACTCATAAAGATCATTGGGATCTCCAATGTCGCCTGTGGTAGGCCCAGGACCATGATTGAAGGTTACTTCACTTTCATCTTCCCAGGTGAAACTGCGATCATCATAAAAATAGAGATTGTGAATTGCACCACCAGCATGGCCGAGCGAATGCGGGACCCACCTTTGCCGCGATGAATCTGTCCGTTCAGAATACTGATTGTTTTGGACCGAGAGATCAGATAGGCCGGGTAGCCACCGGCCAGTCCACCCACCAGAAGTGCCACCAGCATGAGCCAGCCGAAGGTACCAATGTTGGTGAGGTAATCAAAGCTGATGATCTTATTGGTGGCAGAATTGATAAAGGGAATGGCCATATTTACAAGAGCAATAGCTACGAAGAGAGAGATCGCCGTGAGTGCAATACTTTCCACCAGAAACTGGCTAAAGAGCTGGGCGCGTGTGGCTCCCATGGTGCGTCTCAAACCCACTTCCCGGGTTCGGCCCATAATCTGGGCAGTGGCCAGGTTTGTGTAATTCAGACTGGCTAGGGTCAATATCAAAAGACCCAGAATCCTTAAGCTGGCAATGGCGGGAATTCCCGTCGCTTGCCAAAGAAAAAGATTCAGGTCGGCTATGGGACGCGCTTGGATCCCGGAAACCATGTCGCGAATATCTTCCGGCGCGTTACGCTCAAAGATGTCCGTAAGCTGCATGCTTATATTTTCCGCGGTAGCGCCCGGCACAAGAAGTAAATAAAGGGCGTCGGACCCGTTCAAGCTGTTCCAGCCGCCTTCCATGGATTGGTCAGCAATCCGGGTGTAGGCCTCATAGGAGGCAATCATCTCGAATGGGAGATCTACGATGACTGAGCCCCTGAAATGACTGTTGGTAGGGAGGTCGCGGATAATGGCGGTTACGCGCAGATCATATTTCACATTAAAGGTGATTATTTCACCCATGGCATTGCCGTCGCCAAAATATTTCTGGGCGGTGCTCTCGGAAATAATCAGGCTTGATGGGTCGGCAAGAGCTGTACGGGCATCGCCCGCCACAAAATCCAGAGCAAAAATATCCAGAAAATCGGTATCCACGAACCGGATTGCTTGCTCGAATTTGCGCTCTCCATAGCGTGCCAGATAGCTCTGACCTGCGGATCTAGCATATACTTCCACGCCCGGAGCTCCTGCGGGAATCAGCGGACCCATGGCAGACCATGTTGAGTTCATGGTTTTCAAACCAAAGCCAGCGCCCGGTTCGATATTCGTATAAACCGCATAAATGCGATCAGCATTGGACCAGAACTGGTCGTGGCTTTCTTCGTAATTGGCGAACAGCTGCGAGAAAACCAGCACTGCCAAACCTAAAGACAGGCCGATGACATTGACGATGGAATAGAGTTTGTGCCGCCACAGATGGCGAAGTGCTACGGTAAGGTAATTTTTTAACACCGGATTTTCCTCGCAGGTTCCTGATTATTTTTGTATTAAGATAGTATATCATAATGGTATATCAAATCAATATATATAATTATATGGCAGGACAAGGTGAAACCCTTCGCCTTGAGAGGGCAAGGCAAGATCATTCAAGAGATGCTAAGGATTGGGCCTTGAGCTGCTATTCATACCTTAAAGCGTTGATAGGATTGGCGCGGGCGGCCTTGACAGCGTGGAATGAGACCGTGAGTGCAGACACGATCAAGGCAATAATTCCGGTCAAGATGAACAGCATGGGCGAGACTTCTACTCTCTCAGCAAAGAAGTCCAGATAGAACCCGGCGGCCAGATACCCAAGCGGGGAGGCAAGAAGTATTGCGATCACAACCGGTCGTGAAAACTGCCAAACCAGCAGACGGACAATGGCTGAGACATTTGCGCCCAGGGCCTTTCTCAAGCCGATTTCCTTGGTCCGCTTTTGCGCCATAAAAGCGGCGAGGCCAAAAAGACCTATTATGGCCACCAGCAGAGCCAGGGTTGCAAAACCGGCCAGCGCAGCGTTGATACCTTCAAATATTCGGTAAATGCCACGGAATTCATCTTCCAACATCTGCCGTTGAATGGGATATTCCGGATTAATTCTGATCCAGGTTTCATCTATGGCGGCCAGAGTGGCCTCCATATTTATGGCAGACACCTTGACCGATGCAATTCTGAAGTTATCGGGGCGATAGACAAAATATGTGGGTTTTATATCATTGAACAGACCCATGAAATTCTTGTCCGTTACCACGCCCACAATCTGGAATTGTCGGCTGCTACCATCGTCCATGGTTTGATAGAAATTGACACCCAGGGCATCCGCGAGGCTGGCAACACCGAGCTTGGTGGTCAGAAGTTCATTAACAACCACATTAATTACGTCCGTGGTAAGCTTGCCATCATCATCAAAAAGCATGCCATCCCGAATGCGATCCTGATCAAGCAGCCGACCTTCCAGCAAGGAAAATTCATAGATGGGAATAAAATCTTCATCCCCGGACAGCCGCCAAAACATGGTTTTGGTAGACTCGTCGCCCGGTTGAAGCATGTAGTCTGAATTGATATTATTCTGCTCAAAAGGAACCACTGTTGAATAGGCTACCCTCTCGACACCTGGAATTCGTTCCAGCTCTGCTTTCAGAATGTCCCGCCGCTCGGCAATTTCGGGGCGTTGAATGTTGCTGATATTAACAATCTGGTCCTTGGCAAAGACTCGACTGCTTTCTTCCAGCTTTTTGTTTTGGCTATAAATGATTACCACCGCAATCATCATGAATATGGATATTACAAACTGGACAACCAGCATGATCGTTCGAATTTTACTACCGGTCTTGCCTTGCTGTATGGTGCCATTCAGCATTTGCGTGGTCTTGCCATGGGAAATGAGATAAGCGGGATATCCGCCGGCCAACAGGCCAACCAGGGCCGCGATCATGATTAACCAACTGAGGGAGCCAAGATCGCTAAGATAATTCAGGGAAATCTCTTTGCCAGTGATATTCCTTATAAATGGCAGCGCCAAATCTATTAGCGACAAGGCCAACAATAAAGCGATCAGGGTCAGCAGGGTGCTCTCAACAAGGAACTGGCTGAAAAGCTGTTTTTTTGAGGCTCCCAGTGTTCGTCTCATACCCACCTCGCGGGTCCGGCCCATAATTTGGGCGGTGGCAAGGTTGGTATAATTCAGGCAGGCCACGAGCAGGATAAGCATGCCCAGGATAAGAACCGAAGAAATTACCGGCAGGCCGGTGGCTTCAAAAAGAAAATTATTCAGGCTTCTGAGAGAAGTGATGCCATAAGCTGCGACAAAATCTTTTAAACGATCCGGCATATGCTTTTGATAGATATTGACAAGCTCTTCTACCACAGCTTCAGGATTGCCACCCTCTGGGAGCAGCACATATGTTTTGTCCTGAAAGCTTATACTATTGAAATCGCCTGCTGTGTCCCAGCTCGACAGATTCGATAATGCTTGTGTATTCGCAACCATTTCAAAACTGGTGTCGAAAGCCAAGTTTTGGGTTAGATGGCTGTTAACAGGCAAGTCGCGGAAAACTGCTGTGACCTGAAAATCATACAGATTGTTGATGGTAATGGTTTGGCCAATGGGATTCTGATCGCCGAAATATTTTTCAGCCGTGCTTTCACTCAGCATCACATCGGTGGGTCCGGCGATGGGACTGGTAGCATTGCCATTTATGATATCAATCTTGAAAATATCGAGGAATGCAGGATCGGCAAAACGCATGATTTGGTAAAAGGGGGTGTTGCCAGTGCGTACCAGATATTGTCTTTGCAGCAAGCGAGCCCAGGTCTCTACGCTCGGGACTTCGGTTGTCAGCAGAGGCCCGATAGCAGTGTGGACGCCTTCCGCGGACTGAAGTCCAACATTTGCCGAGGGATCAAAATCAATGGTGACTGCATAGATGCGTTCATGATTCGGGAAAAAGGTATCGTAGCTCTGCTCGTAATCAACAAATATTTGCGAGAACAGATAAACAGCCAAACCAATGGCCAGACCCAGAATATTGATACCGGTGTAAAGTTTTCGACGCCAGAGATGGCGAAGGGCTGTGGTGACATAATTTTTGAGCATCTTTTTCCCAACCTTACCGTTGAATTGTTAGGCCTTGGTATACTGTTAAGCAAGCTTCATGCCAATCGTGTATCCAATATTATTCTTATTTATCAATGTGTTATCACATTTCCATTTGGCGATGTCGAATAATATGTCCGAAAACGTACAGTCCTTGCGCATAATCGGACAGCCTGACCTCCTATTCATACCTCAAAGCATTGATAGGATTGGTTCGAGCTGCTTGGATCGCGTGGGCTCCCACTGTTCCCCAGGCAATGATCAGAGTAATTAATCCTGCACCCAGAAAGAGTGCCGGATTCAAATCAATGCGGTAGGCGAAACCTTCCAGCCAGTTTTGCATGAAATACCAGGCCACGGGCCAGGCGACGATATTTGCCACCAGGACCGGGATCGAAAATTGCCAGACCATCAGAGTGACAATATCACCCACCCGCGCACCCAGGACTTTGCGGATGCCCACTTCCTTGCGCCGACGAGCGGTGGAATAAGAGGCCAGGCCATAGAGTCCCAAACTGGAAACGATGATTGCCAGGAATGCAAACACACCAAGCACTTTCGCGCGGGTGGCTTCTGAAGCGTAGCGGGCGTCCAGAGAGTCTTCAAAAAGAATTTTCGTGATGGGCGCCCCCGGTACCAGTTGGTTCCAGATGGCATCAATATCATTTGAAAAAGTGTCATAATCCCGGGTCGAGAAATACACGCTCATGACATAGCGCTGGCTTTCATCAACCAGAAACATCATGGGCGCAACGCTCTGGCGTATGGTCAGGAATTGCATATCAGAGACCACACCAATAATTGTAATTTCGGTACGCCCGTCCCGCCCTGTCCTCATGGTTTTTCCCAGGGCATCATCCGCAGAAGCATATCCCAGTCGCGCTATTGCAGATTCATTTATGACCACGGCTGCAGATTCTCTCGGGGCGGGCTCGTCCTCCAAAGCATAGACGTCTGAGCCATGAGACTCGTCAAACAAACGCCCGGCTATTAGGGTACCGACCAAGGTGCCCCTGTCCTTGATCGGCTGTACGGCAGTCAACATCCAACCTTGATCGGTTGGCAAGAACCTGGTGGTCCTAACCCTCGACGACGTGAGGGGTCCAACTTGTTGAGCCTCGTCCGCAATAGTAAGCCCTGGGGACGAGTATTCCCTTCCCAACACCCCACCGGATATTTCGGATACTCGCAGGTAGTCCAAGTCTGACCGGATCAAGGCCTCTTGGACGGTCCGTTGGATTCTGGTGGCGTTTCGTCCATTGATGGCGCCGGCCAGCACTGGATCATTCGCCAAGGCGTCGGCCCGCAGGGCCAATGCCGACTCGGCTTTGGCGAATTGTTGGGAGATGATTGCAACTTCGTCGCGCAAGCGGGCCAGACTTGAATCGTTCTCCAGGCGGGTCATACCATTGACCACCAACGGCACCGTCACACCAACCACCACGGCCAGAGGGAGTAGCACCAAAAGCAGTAACTTGGCGGCAAAAGATAGCCTGAACTTAAAGGGGACACCAACCCTCCACACCCTGGATTCAAGTGGGGCCGATGGCGCTGACATGGTGTTTCTCCTCAGATTCTCGGCTGCGCTGTAGCGTGCCCTAGCTCTTGCCTCTCAGACCGCGCGAGATTATCCCGACTTTGCTCACGCGGGTTTCAATAATGGTTAGTGGGGGCAGCGTCAGGTTGCTGGCGAAGTGGGATCGACCTGAGGCTTCCGAAGGACCAGCGGCCTTGGGGCGGGTGGACTTCGCCCCCCTTAGCCGCCCTTTCGGTAGATCTGCAACCGGTGGCGCATGCTGTCCACGATGTAGATCCTTCCCTGGCCGTCCAGCTTCACAGCCGTAGGCCCCCACAACAGCTTCTCTATGTTGGCGGACACTTCCCGGTCGTACTCGCCCCGCGGATTGATCTCTGGATCCAGGTTGGCCTGCAAACGGGCCGCTGCTTCGTCGGGGTTGGCCTGGAAGTAGTCGGTGGCCCAGGTGGAGGTCACCGAGTCGCCGCGCATACTGGCCAGGGTTTCGCCGCTGGGGCTCAACACCTGCACGCGCCCGTTGG
>JACZYI010000101.1:1958-7020 GCA_022571175.1 Pseudomonadota bacterium | reverse complement strand
CAATGTCCGCTTATGGCTAATAGCGGACTCTTTTGAGTTAAACCTTTTCGACCTACGCAAGCTGCTAGGCCTTGATAATCCCCTTTATGCAAACTCGCATAAGAAGCAGTTATGTGAAGTGAAGGGGGCAGTCGCTTGAAGATGTCCATTCTCTACCACAGGGCAACTGACTAAATGTACCAGCGAGGAGAGAGGTCCCGGGCAGGGGAAAGGAACCTGTATCCGCTGATCTGTCTTTTATTTTTCCTTTTGATTTGAATCAATTTCGTTGCTTCCCCTTTGTGCCAATAAAGGGCCGAGAGATGGTGAATTCACGTCATTCTCATTTTTCGTCAATAGGCTTTAGAGGCACAGAATGAACGAAATGGAAGACGTAAGCGGAGGAAAACAAAATTTAGCTTTGGGTTTAAGTACATTTGCTTTCACCATGTGTTTTGCTGTCTGGACTATTTTTTCAATTATCGGCCTTCAAATCAGGGAAGATCTGGGTCTCTCGGACACCCAGTTTGGTGTTCTGGTAGCAACACCCATATTGACGGGATCACTCAGCCGCATATTTCTCGGTATATGGACAGACCAGTATGGGGGAAGACTTGTTTTTTCCCTGTTAATGCTAGCCACATCAATCGCCGTTTGGTTGTTGAGTACAGTTTCCACCTACCCCATGTTTTTGATAGCAGCCCTGGGGGTGGGGCTGGCTGGCGGATCATTCGCAGTTGGCATCGCCTATGTATCTCGGTGGTACAAGAAAGGCCAACAGGGGACAGCGCTCGGGATTTTCGGCATGGGCAATGTGGGGGCAGCTTTCACTAATTTCGGCGCTCCTTTCCTAGTGGTTGCTCTGGGGTGGCAACAGACTGCGCAGATTTATTCAGTGATTTTGGCGATAACTGCGATCTTGTTTTTCCTTTTATCCAAGGAAGATCCCGTAACCTCCTTCCGCAAAAAATCCGGTGAAAAGCCGGTCTCTGTACTCATGCAAATGACCCCCCTGAGAAGGCTGCAGGTGTGGCGTTTTTCACTATATTATTTTTTCGTTTTCGGCGCTTTCGTCGCTCTGGCGCTATGGCTGCCTCGATATTATGTGGGTGTCTATGGCGTAGACATTGTGACAGCAGGGATGTTAGCAGCCTGCTATGCACTACCTGGCTCCATTTTCCGGGCGCTAGGTGGCTGGTTATCGGATCGTTGGGGCGCACGATCAATCATGTACTGGACATTTATAGCATCGATCGTGATTTGCTTCTTCCTGAGCTACCCCTCAACGTCTTACATAGTCCAGGGGATTGAAGGCCCCATAGAATTTAATATCACAATCGGAATCGTTCCCTTTGTCATCCTGACGATTTTCCTCGGGTTTTTCATGTCGCTGGGCAAGGCTGCTGTCTATAAGCACATCCCCGTCTATTACGCCGAACATGTTGGCTCGGTGGGTGGCCTCGTGGGCATGATTGGAGGCCTCGGCGGCTTCATCCTGCCCATCACCTTTGGGGTTATGAACGATCTGGTGGGTGTCTGGACCAGCTGTTTCATGCTCTTGTTCCTGCTGGTCTCAATTGCCCTTGTCTGGATGCATTTTTCAATACGTATTATGGAGCGCAAACTTGTGCCTGCTCTTCTCACATTGCCACAGTTTCCTGAAATGCAGGAACTGCACGAAGATTGTCACGCTGTGACAATGTCACAAAAAGCGTAAGGAGGCCTGAATGGCATCGGATTTATCAGGTTGGAACCCGGAAGACAAAGAATTCTGGGAAGAAAAAGGCAAGAAGATTGCCAACCGGAATCTCTGGATATCCATACCCTGTCTGCTGTGTGGATTTGCGGTCTGGCTCTATTGGGGCATCATTACCGTGCAAATGCTCAATCTTGGCTTTCCTTTTGCCCAAAGCGAGCTTTTCACCCTACTGGCAATTGCAGGCCTGTCCGGAGCCACACTCCGAATTCCCAGCACCTTCTTCATCCGCCTTGCCGGCGGGCGGAATACGATTTTTCTGACCACTGCTTTGCTGATCCTGCCGGCTGCAGGAACCGGATATTTTCTGCTGGATAAGGACACCCCGCTCTGGATTTTCCAGTTGATGGCTCTTTTATCGGGTTTGGGAGGCGGAAATTTTGCCTCTTCCATGTCCAATATCAGTTTCTTTTTCCCGAAACGCATCCAGGGTCTGTCCCTGGGGCTGAATGCCGGCCTGGGCAATTTTGGCGTCACCACCATGCAAGTGCTGATTCCATTAATGATGACACTCTCCATTTTTGGCGGTGGATCCATGATCCTGGAAAGTACCAGTGGAACACTCATAGGAAAGATCGCTGCCGGCTCCGAGACCTGGCTTCACAACGCAGGCTTTGTATGGGTTGTGCTGTTGGTGCCCCTCTCGATTGCTGCCTGGTTTGGCATGAATAATATTTCTGACGAGCATGTCTCTCCGAATGTTGGTTCACCTTTCGCAGCATTTTCTAAAATTCTACTGATGCTTGGCATTGGTCTTCTGACCGCAGTCTTCGGCATCTGGCTGCTATTGCCTGCAGCGATAGGGGGTGCTGGAATTGAACTCAGTAAATATATTGTTTTGCCTCTGGTCATTGTCCTTACGGTTGGATTGCTCTGGCTTATTCCGGGTGGGGTTCACAACAATCTCAAGCGCCAATACAAAATTTTTAACAACAAACATACCTGGGCCATGACCATTATCTACACCATGACTTTCGGATCATTCATCGGCTTTTCGGCAGCATTTCCATTGGCGATCAAGGTTATTTATGGTTTTAGTCACATTATTGGTCCCGACGGGATCATGACCCATACAACGCCAAATCCCAATGGCCCGAGTGCTTTGATGTATGCCTGGATGGGCCCCTTCATTGGTGCCCTTATACGACCGATCGGTGGCATGATTGCTGACAAGATTGGTGGGGCGAAAGTGACCCAGATCATTTCAGTTGTTATGGTGGCAAGCGCTTTGGGTGTGGCCTATTACATGAAGCTGGCCTATCAGTCAGCGACGCCTGAAGACTATTTCCTGCCCTTCTTTCTGCTCTTCCTGGCGCTCTTTACGGCCACCGGAATCGGAAATGGATCCACTTTCAGAACGATTGCTGTGGTTTTCAACAAAGAACAGGCCGGTCCGGTACTCGGGTGGACATCAGCAATTGCTGCATATGGTGCATTCTTCATTCCCAAAGTATTTGGTGAAGAGATCAATGCGGCAACACCTGAATATGCGCTTTACAGTTTTGCTGCATTTTATTTATTCTGCATCATCATCAACTGGTGGTTTTATCTGAGACCCAATGCCTATGTGAAAAACCCCTGAGACCAATTGTTGGGGTAAGGAGAAAAATATGAGTCACTTTCTTGATCGGCTGACCTTCTTCCGGAAGAACATCGGCAGTTTTTCTGACGGCTATGGAATAACCACACGTGAAGACCGAAGTTGGGAAGATGCCTATCGCAAGCGCTGGCAACATGACAAAATTGTGCGCTCAACACATGGTGTGAATTGTACAGGTTCCTGCAGTTGGAAAATTTACGTCAAGGGTGGAATTGTTACCTGGGAAACACAGCAGACGGATTATCCCCGCACCCATCCGGAAATGCCCAATCATGAGCCAAGGGGTTGTGCCAGAGGCGCCAGTTATTCCTGGTATCTTTATTCTGCCAATCGCCTCAAATATCCCCTGGTCCGCAAACGGCTTTTAAAATTATGGCGGGAGGCGCGGGAAACCCGGGCTCCGGTAAAGGCCTGGGCCTCAATCATGGAAGATGCCGATAAATCCAGGAGCTATAAAGTGGTTCGCGGCATGGGTGGCTTCGTCCGGTCCCACTGGGATGAAGTGAATGAAATAATTGCCGCCGCGAACGCCTACACGATTAAAACCTATGGACCCGACCGGGTGGCGGGCTTTTCACCCATTCCCGCCATGTCCATGGTTTCCTACGCAGCAGGCAGCCGTTATGTGTCGCTTCTGGGCGGCACTTCGCTCAGCTTTTATGACTGGTATTGCGATTTGCCACCCTCGAGCCCCCAAACATGGGGTGAGCAAACGGATGTTCCCGAGAGCGCTGACTGGTATAATTCAGGCTTCCTGATGTTGTGGGGCTCCAATGTGCCGCAAACTCGGACACCCGATGCGCATTTCTATACGGAAGTGCGTTACAAGGGTACCAAGAGCGTGGTTATCTGCCCGGATTACAGTGAGGCATCGAAATTTGCCGATCTCTGGCTCTCACCCAAACAGGGCACAGACGCGGCATTGGCCATGGCTTTTGGCCATGTGATTCTGAAAGAATTTCATATAGACAAACAGAGCGACTATTTCGAAGATTATACCCGCAGATTTTCGGATTTTCCTTTCCTGGTTCAAATGGAGAAAAAAGGAGAGGGATATGTCCCCGGACGCTTACTCAGAACTTCCGATTTTGAAGGCGATCTGGGTGAGGACAAGAACGCGGACTGGAAGACCGTTGCCATAGATGACAAAACAGATGATCTGGTGGCCCCCCAGGGGTCCGTTGGTTTCAGATGGGACGGCTCCGGACAGTGGAATTTGGAAGAAAAATCATCCCGGGGCGAAGATGTATTCCTCAGAAAATCGCTTCTGGACGATCATGATGCAGTGGTTGAAGTGGCCTTTCCTTATTTTGGCAATAAAGAGCATGATGTCTTCACCCCCACTTCGCATGACAGCATTCTATATCGCCGCGTGCCGGTCAAAAAATTCAAACTCAAGGATGGTGAAAGTTATGCCACGACTGTTTTTGATCTGTTCGTGGCCAATTATGGTATCGACCGGGGTCTCGGTGGCAGCAATATTGCCACCTCCTATGATGATGATATCCCTTATACCCCGGCCTGGCAGGAAACCATTACCGGGGTGTCGCGCGAAAATGTAATCGCCGTCGCCAGAGCTTTCGCCGAAAACGCCGACAAGACCAAAGGCAAGTCCATGGTGATCCTGGGGGCCGGATTGAACCACTGGTACCACATGGACATGACCTATCGTGGCATCATCAATATGTTGGTGATGTGCGGCTGTGTTGGCCAGCCCGGAGGGGGAT
>JACZYI010000101.1:0-1948 GCA_022571175.1 Pseudomonadota bacterium | reverse complement strand
GCCGCTAACCGGATGGGCACCCATTGCCTTTGCTCTGGACTGGAGCCGACCGCCCCGACAGATGAACTCAACCTCCTATTGGTATCTTCACAGTAATCAATGGCGCTATGAGAGAGTGACTGTCGATGACATCCTCTCACCCACAGCACCTGAAGGTGATTGGAACCAGTCGTTTGTGGACTACAATGTTCAGGCCGAGCGAATGGGCTGGCTGCCTTCGGCACCAACGCTGAATTGTAACCCCATTGAGCTTGCGGCCAAAGCAAAAGCGGCAGGGCAGAAGCCCGAGGACTACGTAGTCTCGGAACTTCAATCCGGTGCTCTTGCTTTTGCTTCCGAAGATGCGGACGATCCCAAGAACTGGCCGCGGAATCTTTTTATCTGGCGGTCAAATCTGCTCGGGTCCAGCGGAAAGGGGCATGAGTATTTCCTGAAGCATCTGCTGGGAACCACCCACGGCATTCAAGGTAAAGATCTTGGTGAGGAAGGTGCCGCCCGTCCACGGGAAGTAAAATGGCATGATGAGGCACCAGTGGGAAAACTGGACCTGCTGGTGACCATTGATTTTCGTATGTCCACCAGTTGTCTCTATTCTGATATCGTGCTGCCCACGGCTACCTGGTACGAGAAAAATGACCTCAACACCTCTGACATGCATCCCTTCATTCATCCGCTTTCAGAAGCAGTTAATCCGGCTTGGGAGTGCCGGTCTGACTGGAATATATTCAAAGGGATAGCGAAAACCTTCTCTGATGTTGCACCCGAATGTCTGGGCGTGGAACAGGATGTGGTTCTAACCCCCATTCAGCATGACACCCCACTGGAAATGGCTCAGGCCATGGATGTAAGCGACTGGAAAAGGGACAAAGTGGCTCCGATTCCGGGAAAAACCATGTCTACTATTTCGGTTGTGGAGCGTGATTATCCGGGTCTCTACAAACGATTTACCTCCATTGGTCCGCTTATGGAAAAGCTTGGCAATGGCGGAAAGGGCCTGAATTGGGAAACCGGTGCTGAAATCGAATATCTCAAGTCCCTGAATGGCACCGTGGCCGATGGCGGCCCCACAGATGGTATGGCCAAGATCGAGACAGATATTGATGTGGCAGAAGCCATTCTCAATCTTGCGCCAGAGACCAATGGCCATGTGGCGGTGAAGGCCTGGAAATCCCTGAATGAAAAAACCGGGAGGGAACACACCCATCTTGCCAAACCGAGAGAGCATGAGCGGTTGGCCTTTAGGGACCTTCAGGCTCAACCTCGAAAAATCATTTCATCACCCATTTGGTCCGGGCTTGAATCAGAGGATGTTACCTACAATGCTGGCTATACCAATATCCATGAACTCATCCCTTGGCGCACGCTCACCGGACGCCAACAGCTTTATCAGGATCATCTCTGGATGCGAGCCTTTGGCGAACAGCTCTGTGTTTATAAGCCACCCGTGGATTTCAGAACAGTGAGCCCGATGCTCGGCAAAAAGCCAAACGGCCATACTGAAATAGTTCTGAATTTCATCACTCCTCATCAGAAGTGGGGCATCCATTCCACCTACTCAGACAATCTGCTTATGCTGACCCTTTCCCGAGGCGGCCCGATTGTGTGGATATCGGAAGAGGATGCCGCCAAGGCTGGTATTGAGGATAATGACCGCATCGAAGCCTTTAATGCCAATGGTGCCCTGACCGCTCGGGCCGTAGTCTCGCAACGGGTAAAGCCGGGCATGGTCATGATGTATCATGCCCAGGAAAAGATCATCAATGTTCCGGCATCGGAAATAACCGGTACCCGCGGAGGTATCCATAATTCGGTGACGCGCATTATTTTGAAACCCACACACATGATCGGCGGGTATGCCCAACTGGCCTACGGCTTCAATTATTATGGAACCGTGGGGGCCAATCGCGATGAATTCGTCATTGTTCGGAAAATGAACAAGGTGGACTGG
>JACZYI010000100.1 GCA_022571175.1 Pseudomonadota bacterium | reverse complement strand
CTTGGGTCAAAAAGAATATCCATCCCGGTAAAATCGTTTCCACCAGTCAGGAAGTGGAAGTCATGGTGCTTGAGGTTGATCCGGAAAAGAGGCGAATCAGCCTTGGCCTCAAACAATGTTTTGATAACCCTTGGGCCAGTTTTTCAGATAAATATCCCGTCGGCACGGAAATCGAGGGCGAGATTAAAAATATCACCGAATTTGGCTTGTTTATTGGCCTGGAAGACGATGTGGACGGCATGGTTCATTTATCTGATCTGGACTGGGAGCGGTCGGGAGAAGTCGCTCTGGCGGAATTCAAGAAGGGTGATGTGGTCAAGGCGGTTGTTTTGGACATCAATACGGATAAGGAAAGAATTTCGCTTGGCATCAAGCAGTTAAGTGGCGATCCTTTTGCAGCCATAGCAGCGAAGAAAAAGGGCGATACTGTTACTTGCTCCGTGTCTGCGGTTAAGGACAATGGTATTGAGGTCACCATTGGCGACAGCAATATCAAAGCTTTTATCCGGCGCGCTGATTTATCACGGGATCGCAATGACCAGCGACCAGATAGATTCGCTCAGGGCGAAAAAGTTGATGCCATTATCACGAATATTGATAAGAGTGGGCGCAAGATTGGCCTTTCCATCAAGGCTCTACAGATTAAAGAAGAAAAAGCCGCAGTTGCTCAATATGGTTCTTCGGATAGCGGTGCCAGCCTTGGGGATATTCTGGGCGCGGCTTTAAAAGCTCACAAGGGCGCCGACGAAAAAAAGGCTGCATCCAAGGGCACGGACACTAAGGAAGAAAAACCTAAAAAAACCAAAGCCAAACAAGCGGCCGAACAAGATTCAACCACGGATGAAACAACCGAATCGGCAGATGAAAAATCTGCGGTGGCGAAAAAAGGCTTCGCTAAAGGTGCTTCAAAATCCAAGAAAGAGTCCAAGGACAAGAAAGATTCGGACTCTGATAAGGCCGGTGTGAAAAAAAGCAAATCCAAAAAGGATGAAAAAAAAGCAACGAAGAAATCGGCGGTTAAAAAAGCCACTCCCAAGGTGGATAAAAGTAAAACCAAGAACAAAAAATAGCCTAAACTCCTATCCACCGGGCGACTCCCATATATTGGGGAGACTCGGTGGTTTGGAAATTTTCTCTCGTTGGCGGGAATCCGATAGCAGATGTGCCGTTTATTTACCTGTGTGCTGGCCTGCACTCGGAGGACTTTTTCCGCTGTGGGAGGGTCAATTACCTCGGGCTTGATAAGAAAAACATAGTATTTCGAAGCACTTACACTTGACGGAGCCGGTTGGTTTTGGCACGCTTTTGATGAAAATATGTGACAATCGGCGATATTCAGGTAGCATGAGGGTGATGACCAAAGGGGGAACGGATGATAAAATCAGAACTTGTGAGCAGATTGGCGGAAGCAAATCCCCATCTTTATCAACGCGATGTGGAACGTATCGTCAACACGGTATTCGGCGAGATCACATCGGCGCTTGCTCGCGGAGAGAGAATTGAATTGCGTGGTTTTGGGGCGTTCTCCGTTAAACATCGTGGAGCGCGAATGGGACGAAATCCGCGTACCGGTGAATCTGTGCATGTTGAAGCAAAACATGTTCCCTATTTCAAAGCGGGCAAGGACTTAAGAGTACGGCTTAATCGTTGATGTCGGATGGTGCCTTGTCAGATGTTGAGGATTGACCATCATGCTCAACGTTCTTCCCCGATCAAGGCAACGGAAATATGCTGAAATTCATAAAGACACTTAGCTGGTTTCTGACCGCTCTGGCCTTCATTACGCTTATGGTGGTCAATCGAGATATTATCACTGTTCATTTTTGGCCCTTGCCTTATGAAGCGGAAATTCCCGTGTTCTTTGTGTTTTTTGTCGGTGCCCTGGTTGGCATCTTGGGCACTTGGTTGGTTGGGATGGCAGGACGTATTGAGACCCGATTTCGCTCAAAGCCACCCATAGAGGACCAGGATGAGGAGGAGGAATTTTCCCGCGCCATGGAAGAAATTGAAAATCAGGATAGTAACACTTGATGAAAGCCAAATATTCCAATCCGGTTTTTTGTGCTCTGGACACAACCGACCTCGCCCATGCGCAGCGGTTGGTGCGCATGCTATCGGGCAACATAGGTGGAATAAAACTTGGACTGGAATTTTATTCTGCACATGGGCCAGTGGGGGTGAGGGCTATTGGCGAACTTGGCCAGCCTGTTTTTCTTGATTTGAAACTGCACGACATACCAAACACGGTCAAAAGCGCAGTAAGGGCTCTTTTGCCGCTAAAACCAGCGATTATGACCGTACATTTACAAGGGGGTTCCGCCATGCTTGAGGCGGCCGTCGAGGCAGCGCGTGAGGGTGCGGAAAACTTGGGATTCGAGCGTCCAAAAGTCGTCGGCGTCAGTGTTCTTACAAGTCTGGATCAGTCCGATCTAAAACGCATGAATGTGGAGAAAAAACTGCAAGACCATGTGGTTGACCTTGCTCAAATGGGTCTGGCAGCAGGGCTGGACGGCATTGTTTGCTCGCCAAGAGAAATATCTGTAGTGCGCGCTGCTTGTGGAAACGATTTTATACTTGTTGTCCCTGGCGTGCGACCAGTGAATGACTCCTCAGACGACCAGAAGAGAACTCTGACCCCTGCAGAGGCTTATAAAGCTGGGGCTGATATCCTGGTTATTGGCAGACCTATCACTATGGCTGAAGATCCTAAAGCGGTGGTTGAAGAAATCGTCGGTTCCTTATCACGCATTTAATCACGATGCCGTTTATTGAAAGATATGGCCAGCTCCGATAAAGAAGCGTGGAACGGGAAAGGGTTTGATGCGGTGGCCGTGAAAATAAAAATATGTGGTGTGACCAGCCGCGATGCTTTGGATGCTGCCATAATGGCAGAGGCTTCATATGTGGGGTTCGTCTTTTATGAACCTTCCCCAAGAAATATTTCAGCTCAGCTCGCCAAGCCTTTGTCTGCAGCCCTGCCCGCGAATGGACCGAAATCGGTGGGACTTTTTGTGGACCCAAGTGACGATGATTTGAGCCGTGTTGTGGCACAAGTCTCCCTCGACCTAATTCAGTTGCACGGGAAGGAAGCGCCCAGCAGAATTTCTGAAATTCGCAGGAAATTTCAAAAACCAGTCATCACTGCGATTGGAATTTCTTCTGGGGATGACCTCGGTCAGCTTTCTGACTTTACTGAAGTTTCGGATTATCTTCTCCTCGACTCCCGCGCCCGCTGGTCATCGGAGTTGCCGGGAGGTCGTGGAGAAACATTCGACTGGAAAATTCTTGAAAATATAAAATTTTCTGTACCCTGGATGTTGTCGGGAGGGCTCACACATGAAAATGTGGCAGAGGCGATTAACATAACCGGTGCGGAAATGGTTGACGTCTCAAGCGGTGTAGAGATCATGCTTGGCGTGAAAGATCCCGCGCTGATTCAGGCGTTTGCCATTGAGGTCGCGGGGGCGGTCGCTGGTGCTAGGGGCCAAGGAAAGTAGGGATGGCAAAGGAACCAAAAAAAAACAGCTTCAGTCAGGGACCGGACGAATTGGGACATTTTGGACCCTTCGGTGGTCGCTATGTGTCGGAAACCCTTATGCCTCTTCTTTTGGAGGTGGAAAAAGCTTATCAGGCAGCAAAACTTGATTCTGAATTTAATTTCGAACTGGATAATCTCCTGAAGCATTATGCGGGCCGCCCAAGCCCGCTTTATTTTGCACCGCGCATGACGAAGCATCTGGGCGGCGCTAAAATCTATTTTAAACGCGATGAGCTTAACCACACGGGAGCCCACAAAATTAATCACGCGATCGGCCAAATTCTGCTGGCCATTAGAATGGGCAAAAAACGCATTATTGCCGAGACCGGCGCTGGTCAGCATGGAGTGGCCACTGCGACCGTCGCTGCCCGGTTTGGCCTGCCCTGTAGGATTTTTATGGGCGAGAGAGATATAAAAAGACAATCACCCAATGTTTTCCGGATGAAACTTCTGGGTGCGGAGGTTGTATCTGTGGAAACGGGGTCTCGAACTCTAAAAGATGCAATGAATGCCGCCTTGAGGGATTGGGTCGCCCATGTGGAAGATACATTTTACATTATTGGAACCGTGGCGGGACCGCATCCCTATCCGCAAATGGTAAAGGACTTTCAATCTGTTATTGGTCGGGAAGCAAAAGATCAAATCTTGGAAATGGAGGGTCGGCTACCGGATAGCCTGGTAGCTTGTATTGGCGGGGGCTCCAACGCAATCGGGCTTTTTGCGCCGTTTCTGGACGAAAGTAATATCGATCTTTTTGCTGTGGAAGCTGCCGGCAAGGGTTTGGAAAGTGGTAAACATGCAGCCTCAATCGCCAGGGGCAAGCCGGGCGTTCTGCATGGCAACAAGACCTATCTGCTCCAAGATGAAGACGGACAGATTCAGGAAGCGCATTCAATATCTGCCGGGCTGGACTATCCAGGTATTGGGCCAGAACATGCCTGGCTTCATTCCACAGGTCGGGTTCATTATGTGTCCGCTACCGATAGTGAAGCGCTTGAGGCCTTCCAGCTTTGCTCTAGGCTTGAAGGTATAATTCCTGCCCTTGAACCCGCCCACGCTTTGGCACATGTGATAAAAATGGCTCCAGACCTGCCTTCTGATCACATTTTGATCATGAATCTTTGTGGGCGAGGCGATAAGGATATTTTCACCGTTGCTGACGTGCTTGGAGAAAATCTGTGACCGGAGAGACATCAAGACTGCAGATGACGTTTGACCGATTGCACGAAGAGGGGCGGGCGGGCTTTATACCATTTCTGACAGCCGGGGATCCAGATTTGGAATGTTCGGAACGTATCATTCGGAGCCTGCCTGCAGCTGGTGCTGATATTATTGAGTTGGGCATGCCTTTTTCTGACCCTATGGCTGACGGTCCGGTCATTCAAAAAAGTTCAGTCAGGGCGATTGAGGCTGGAATGACCATCGGCAAAATACTTGATTTAGTAGAACGTTTCCGTATCGATAATAAAACAACGCCCATAGTGTTGATGGGATATTTCAATCCCATTATGGCTTTTGGCGTGCAAGCTTTCTTGGATCGCGCAATCACTGTGGGTGTGGATGGATTGATCATTGTGGATTTGCCACCCGAGGAAGATGCCGATTTATGTTTTCTGGCCGTAAAGGCGGGACTGAATTTCATCAGATTGGTAACGCCAACTACAGGCCATGATAGGCTTTCAAGGATTCTCGAGAATGCAGGAGGATTTCTTTATTATGTGGCAATAGCGGGCGTGACGGGCACTACAAGCGCTGATCCTGGACGATTGAAATCGAGGATTGATCAGATTAAGAATCAAACAAAATTACCGGTTGCAGTGGGTTTTGGCGTGAGTACCCGTGAGCAAGCGGCTCAGATTGCGACTTTTTCTGATGCGGTTGTGGTGGGGTCTGCCCTGGTCAGGCTCATAGAAGAAAATATCGGTGCGGAACATATTGAGAAGTCCGTTCTGGACTTTGCCAGTGAGCTGGCGGATGCTGTAGCTGGCGCTCGAACTGATGAGGGCTTCTCAAACACTGGTCGAAAGTGAAAGCAATAAAATGAACTGGCTGACAAATTTTGTAAAACCACGCCTAACGGCCGTACTCAACAGAAAAGATACACCCGACAACCTCTGGCATAAATGCAAGGGGTGCGGGCAGTTGATTTTTCAAAAGGAATTTGTGGCTAATCAGTCCGTCTGCGCAAATTGTGGACATCACGAACGGATTGGACCCAAAGACAGGTTCAATCAATTGTTTGATGCAGGAGAATATGAACTTCTGGATCTGCCAAAATCCAAAGACGATCCCCTGAAGTTCAAGGATCACAAAAAATATACCGACCGGTTGAAGGAAAACAGGACTAAAACCGGCAATCAGGATGCCCTTCAGGTGGCGGTTGGCAAGCTGGGTGGTTCGGTGACTGTGATCACAGTGCAGAATTTCTTCTTCATGGCCGGGTCCATGGGCGTTGGTGTGGGCACGGGCATGGTGGAAGCCGCACGAAAAGCGGTGGAACTGGGTGCCCCATTCATTATTTTCACGGCGGCTGGTGGCGCACGCATGCAGGAGGGCATCCTTTCCCTGATGCAAATGCCAAGAATAACTGTTGCTGTTGATATGGTTAAGGACGCTGGCCTGCCTTATATTGTTGTTCTTGCCGACCCGACCACCGGAGGGGTGACCGCTTCATACGCCATGATCGGGGATATTCATATTGCCGAGCCGGGTGCATTGATTGGTTTTGCCGGCCCCCGGGTCATAGAAAGTACCATACGGGAAAAACTTCCTGACGGGTTTCAAACGGCCGAATATTTGCTGGAGCATGGCATGGTGGATATGGTGGTCCATCGCCACGAATTGCGTGATACCCTTGTCCGTATTATTGCTCTGCTTACCCGGGACGGGGAGAGGCTGGAACAGGCGAAACGCGCTGCCAGCGCTTGACGCGGCAGGCCCTGTTCGGTGTCAGATAAAAAGAACAAGACAGAAGATCAATCTGATCAGGTTCTCGACAGGCTCCTGGACTTGCATCCCAAATCTATCGATTTGACCTTGGGCCGCCTGGTGCGGCTTCTCCAAAAGCTCAACAATCCGGAATTGCGTTTACCGCCTGTTATTCATGTGGCAGGCACCAATGGCAAAGGCTCGACAATCGCCATTATGAGGTCTGCCCTCGAAGCAGACGGTCTTCGCGTTCATGTCTATACCTCTCCTCATCTCGTGCATTTCCGGGAGCGTATCCGATTGGCCGGGAAACTGATCAAAGACTCTGTCCTGAAAGATCTACTTGAAGAATGTGAAGTTGCAAACGGCGGTGATGCGATCACTTTTTTTGAGATCACAACGGCGGCTGCTTTTCTGGCGTTTTCGCGAGTGGAGGCTGATGTTTGTTTACTTGAAGTGGGGTTGGGCGGTCGTCTGGACGCCACCAATGTTATCCAGATGCCTCTGATTTCCGTTATCACACCGGTTCAACTTGATCATCAGGATTATCTCGGAAATACCTTGAAAGCTATTGCCG
>JACZYI010000099.1 GCA_022571175.1 Pseudomonadota bacterium | reverse complement strand
TAATGTTATTCATGTCCACATCAGGGCCGTTTAGATAGATCCCGTACAAGTCATTTGATCCTGTGATGTTATTCACAATGTCATTGGAAGTTGCACTTAAATCTAGCAATATGCCACTTACTGTATGGCCCAAGATCGTATTGTTTGTTAGGACATTCTGGTCTCCATCTCTTACCCAGATCCCGTAATTCTGAAATCCTTCTCCTATCAGCGTATTTGCCGTGATGTTATTTAGATCCGTAGTATCACCTTCTATATAGACACCGGCGATATTGTTGGATCGAATCAAGTTTTCGTTGACTAAGTTACCTGAAGCGCCCAGGTTCATGGAAATACCGTAAGCACTGTGACGAAGGATGGTATTATTACGAATCTCGTTTCCATCCCCATCCTGCACATAAATTCCAGTGTCCTGAAAATTGCCCGGACCGCCGTCAATCGTATTTGATATAATCCGATTACCATCTACGCTCCACCCAGACAGAATGGGGAAGCCTATGGCGGCTTTCATTCCGGCTCTTTCCAGCGCCCCAAATCGCGGAAACTTCCTGGACGTCTTTTCATCACTAATCTGCAATGGAAAACCGGGAACGGGAACACCGTCCGCTTTCCACATAGGCATGATATTTTTAAAAATGCGGCCCGGGAAACCATCTCCCGGAGCAAATTTTGTTGTTTTTGTCAGTTGACGAACTTCATCAAAGCGTATTTGAGCCGGCTCTCGCCACACGTTGCTGGCTATCAAGAGATTTGAGTCATCCTCGGCCAGCAAATAGACATGCCCTGTGCTCCAGCCGGTATAGTCACAAATTTCGTTGATGCAGAATTGCAACGCATCATCAACGCTTGCAGCCTCATTGGCAACCGCGATAATCCGCTGCTGCATATGGGTCTCTTTTAGTTTGTTGATACGTGTTTCAGTCTGCATCTGACGCCATATGGCACCAAAGACCACATGTGTTGTCACCAGCATGGCGGCGATGAAAATAGCCAGAACCATGGCAATCAGGGAATCACCCGGGGGCCCCAGCCGTAGATGATAGATGACCAGGGGTATGCCACAGCTCAGAATAAAAACTGAAGACACTTGAGGCACTGCTGCAAGTGTGGCCGAGGCACCAGCCGCCATGCCCCCGACTGTCAGAATAATGGCGAATTCCATACTGGGTTCAAGCTCGGGCAGGAAAATCACCAGACTGCCCCACAAACCCCCTGAAGCAGTAGCCCATATGAGGGCATGATACAGGCCGCGCCGGGTGAGCCGCATATCAAGCTCGTCAAAGTTGGCATAGCGAGAATGAGTTTTTAGATGGTCAAAAAGAACCAACCCCAAAAGTGCGGAATGCGCTGCGGCCCAAACCAGCATCCAGGGGCCGGAAACGTAGGGCGCAACGAATATTAACATCAACACAATAACGCAAAATGTAACGATTGAGTTGGTGAGCGTTTGGCTTGCCAGGCGAGCCAATTGCTCTCGTGGCACTCCGTCCCGCATCTGCCGGACCATTTCCATAAGCCTCTGGCGCAGTGCATTTCCACCGGAGGTAATGTTCGGGAATATCATTTTTTCTTTACTTGCCGATACCATGTGTACTGCCGTTGCCCCTTGTCCCCACAGGCGAGTAAGCCCATACTGCTCCACGCGTTACGCGGCACTCAAAGCATTACACAGACGGCATCAAAGCACCGCGGTGCCTCCAATACAAGACCATATTAATCTTTTACTTGATAAAGTATTAACAGGAAATTAACTTTTCCAAAGGGTTCGAAGTTCATCCTTAAGCGATAAAATTCCACAGCCAGACAGCCATGAAGCTGTCCCCAGCCCCATTTGGAAAAACATCCAAAATGAATTCCAGATTGCAGTTCAGCTTGACCGGAGCCGTGTTGAATAAGGCCTCGAGTTAATATTGAGGCGCGCTGATCCTCATCCGCTCGAAAACCAGAGCCTCAATTGCTCCAAAAACCCGCTCAAGCGGACGGCTGGCATTACCCCAAAAAGAGCGAAGTTGGCCTCAGCCGGAATTAAGGACTGCATAAAACTGTTCTACCCCCGTTTTTCGCCCGGACGATAGCATGAAATGAAGGCACGCAAATGCTTTCATCAAAAGCTCCTTGCCAATCCTGCTGACCCTCAGTCGACCACTATGGTAAGCGAGCTGTCGGTGTGACAGGAAAATGTCCGTTGGCCTACATAATAACAGGTGCCCGTCACGAGCATGTTTTTCTCCCAGTGCCCTTCCGCGCGATCACCATTGGCAAAGTAAAATGTCCCTTGGCCATGTCGGTCATCATTCGCCCATTGTCCTTCATAGCGATTACCATTCACCCAGGAATATGTGCCTTGGCCGGATATCTTCCCATTCTGCCATTGACCCTGATAGCGGTCGCCGCTGATGAGACGCAGACTCCCCTGGCCATGTTCGTCGCCATACCGCCACTGACCCACATATCGGTCTCCCGAAGCGAGGGTGGCGGTACCCTGACCGTGCTGATGGCCTTCATACCACTGATCTTGATAGGTTGCGCCATCGTCCCAGACATAAGTTCCTTGGCCGTGTCTTAGATCGTTTTTCCACTCACCATTATAACTTTCGCCATTCGCCCAGGTCATGGTGCCTTGACCCTCTCTATCTTCCCAAAACCACTCGCCTTGATAAACGTCCCCGCTGGTCCAGGTCATGGTACCCTGGCCGTCGCGGCCACTAAAATCCCACTGGCCCTGATAAACATCGCCATTGGCCCAGGTCATGATTCCGAATCCCTGGTATTCATCTTCCTCCCATTGGCCCTGATAAACATCGCCATCCGCATATGTCATGGTGCCCTGGCCATGCGGTAAGTCGGCTAGCCATTGACCTTCATAAACTAGACCGCTGGCCCAGGTTTTTTTCCCAAACCCTTCGAAAAAGCCATTGCGAAGCTCGCCCTCATAAACCGAGCCATCGGTCCAGGTAAAAATGCCCTGACCATGCTGTTTGCCCGCTTGGAACTGCCCCACATAGACATTGCCATTAGTATAGGTAAAAGTGCCCTGACCGTGCCGTTTATCTGCTCGCCACTGGCCCTCATAAACACTGCCACTGGCGTAGGTATAGGTGCCCTGGCCTTCTCGCAATCCCTCTTTGAATTGGCCGTCATATTGCCCTCCATCGGAAAACAGCAAGGAACCGTCTCCACTCAGATATCCTGCCAGCAGGGTGCCATCGTATCGGAACACCAACTCCCGGGTGCCATCCACAATATTATCCATCGCCAGCAGGCCTTCGCCTTCGCCAAGCCCGGCAATACAGGCTCCACTCCATATGGCGACAAGATTGTCCTCTATGAAATCTGTCCAGACAGAACAGCCTTCCCCGGTCCCGAGCTGCACAAACCCTTCCTGTGCAACCGCGGGGCTGCCGAAACCCAGGCTCCAGACCAAAAGCCAGAAATAACGCATGTCAACCTCCAGCTTGATTTATCAATCTGGTACATATCATTATCCATAATGGGTGTGAAGGTGATTTGGCGATGGAAAAAGTTATGGTGCTGGGCCAAGCGCGGTAATTCTCAGTAAACGGCTTCCAATTCGCTATGTGCTTCCAGCCATTCTCGGGTCAACCTTTCCGCTTCGGCGATTTGTTCAACCGTCATACTTTCCGCGATCTTATCCCTCTTGCCGGCCCAAGAGTCACCCAGGAAGGTAGCCACATTCCACCACATATAGGCATAAACCAGGTCCTGAGGAACGCCCCTGCCAACGGAGTATAACAGTCCCAGAGCATATTGAGCCGTGGTCTCTCCCTGCTCGGCCGCCCGATGATACCAGCGAGCTGCTTCCCCATAATCCACCGGGAGATTCGGGCCACCCTCATCATACAAAGCACCGAGCAAATATTGAGCATAAGCATCTTCCTGCTCTGCTGCCAACTTAAACCAACGCGCGGCTTCCGCGCCATCCTCAGGGATACCAGAGCCAAGATAATACATGAAACCCAGGTTAAATTGAGCGTTAGCTTGCCCCTGTTCGGCGGCCAGCGTGTACCAACGAATTGCTTCCTCATTATCCTCAGGGACGCCTTGGCCATAATCATACATATACCCTAGCTTGCTTTGAGCTTCAGCCGAACCTTGTTCAGCGCACGCGACCAGTTCTTCACTCCAGACCGAAAGATCCACCCCGACACATTTATCTTGCGCTAAAGCAGGTTTAGCAAACAGAATCATCACCACCGATAAAATCAAACCATATCTTGTCATTTCTCACATCCCTGAGCAGCGCCATATGCTACATGGATAATAACCATACACACACAGTTGGGGAAGAGTCTGCCTATATGCCAAGCGCGCTGATCCCCATCCGCTCGAACACCAGAGCCTCAATTGCTCCAAAAACCTGCTCAAGCGGGTGGCTGGCATCCACCTCGACACAGGGGGCGTTGTTAAAAGTCAGCATGGCACCGGCGGCGGCTTTGCGCTGAATATCATGGCGCATGTGATCCGGTGAGCGCGCCAAAGCCGCATCCACATTGATCACCAGCTTGATAACCAGCTCTGGCCTGATGGCCGCCATCTCATGATAAAGCTGGCGTTCGGCCCGGGCCAGCCGTTTGACGATCAGACCCTCTGCGCGTGCAGCCGACAGGATCGGTCCATCGTAAAAACCCATGATTTCATTTTGTGGATAACGATCTGTGATCACTATCAGGCCGTCATTTTTCAGTGCATGAGCCTGATGAAACCGCTTGAGGCGTTGTCGGGTCAGCCAATAGCTGCCAATGGCGGTGGCCGCACCGGAGATTTTTTTGCTTTTGTCCTTTAATTGCTCGGCCCGCTTCACCATTCCGGCCGCGAGCCATCTGCCAGGCGGGCCAAAACTTGCGATCCGTTCGCGCATGTCAGCCGAGCCCAGACCCAGATAACATATCTCGGTTGGACGAACCCGCCCAATGGACCGGGCAAGCTTGGTCACAAGTGTGGATTTCCCGGAACCATCCACACCAACAATTGCAATCAGCGCACCCCGATTGGGGTCAATCAGCGGCGGGTCAATTTTTCTGGCTTCCATGGCTCTGAAACCTACAGGTAATCGGTGCGGGACTCCACGGCAAATATGATCAAAATTTATTGGGCTTCAAAGTGTTCGATTGACCCGGTGTGGTTGCAAAAGAGGGTGTTGCATTAAAGGCTGGAATGCCATATTGATGCTCGCCGAGACCGTTGTTCAAGGCTGTAAAAAAGGGTCTAAAACATGCCAGACTACACGCTGGAAAAAATAGGCAAACCGTTTTTCCGGGTTCGTAAATATGCGAGCACCACCGTTATACTGGTCGCCATCTTTATCGTTCTATACTTTGGAGGCCCGATCTTCGATGACCCGGCCATGCAGCTTAATTATAGTATTTTCTGGGGTGGTATAGCCGTTCTGGGTGCGCTTGTGCGCATAGTGGCAAACGGTTATGCAGCCCCCGGCACCTCGGGCGAAGGCAAAAAAGAGGCAGAGGCCGCAACCCTTAATACCACCGGTGCCTATTCACTGGTTCGCAACCCGCTTTATGTGGGACGCATACTCACCTTTACCGGGATCGCCTTTTTCAGCAATGTCTGGCAATATGGCGTGGTTGTTATGATCGGAAGCATTTATTTCTTTCACTGTGTGATCGCCTATGAGGAGCAATTTTTGCGGGGCAGGTTTGGGGATGCCTACGAAGATTGGTACCACCGTGTGCCCTCCCTGATCCCGAAAATTTCAGGCTGGGTGACACCCGATCGTAAATGGTGGTGGCGCCGGTTGTTCTTTCGTGAAACCTATAAAGTTCTGGACCTTGCAACCACCCTCGGTGTGGGTACGGTGCTTACCAATTATGTCGTCACCGGCGGCGTTTATTTTAACCCTTTACAGCTAGCCATGCTGTTTGGCATTCCAGTGCTCTATCTGACCAAGACCTCTCTGAAGCGCTTCACCAGCGCTTTTGACGAAATTAAGTAAACTTCATTTTCGACGTCTTTTCCCGGCATAAGGATTTTTCCCTTTCCGCATCAAAAACCGGAGCGGTGTGGCGGGCAGATCAAAGGTGGTCCTGAATTCATTTTCCAGATAACGCAGATAATGGCTGGGCATGTCCGCGGGCCTGTTCACATAAAGTGTAATGGTTGGCGGCCGGGTTTTAATCTGGGCAGCATAGCGAATTTTCAAACGCCTTCCCTTGACCATGGGCGGGGGATGGTTTTCCTGGGCCCAGGATAAAAAGCGGTTCAGTTCAGCAGTGCTCACCCGGGCGTTCCAATATTCAAAACTCTCAAACACCGCGTCCATCAGCTTGTCCAGCCCCTTGCCGGTCAATGCCGAGACCGGCACAATCATTAGGCCCTTTAATTGCGGCACACTGCGGATGAGACTATCCTTGATGGAGCGCATAAATTCCAGCCGGTCATCAATCAGATCCCATTTGTTGATCGCCAGCACTACCGACCTGCCTTCATTGGCAGCAAGATCGACGATTCTGATATCCTGTTTCTCAAAACCCAGGGTGGCATCAATAATGACCACCACCACATGGGCAAAACGTATGGCGCGCAAGCAGTCGGCAACCGAGAGCTTTTCGAGCTTTTCGGTAATGCGCGCTTTTTTTCGAAGGCCGGCGGTATCAAAGAAGCGAACTGGCTGCTGGTTCCATGACCACTCAACCGCAATGGAATCACGGGTCAGACCGGCCTCGGGTCCGGTAATAAGTCGCTCTTCACCTAGATAATGATTAATCAGGGTGGATTTTCCGGCGTTGGGCGCCCCGACCAGGGCGACGAAACCGCAGCGTGTCCCGTTCATGATTTTGCGACGCTGGCCAGCATGGCGCCGGCGGCGGCCTGCTCGGCGGCGCGTTTCGAGCGCCCCTGGCCGGTGACGGCGGCATGGTCCGCGACACGAACCTCGACCTCGAAGACCGGGTCATGGGCCGGGCCTTCCTCGCCGATGGTGGTATAGGCGGGCAAGGGACGGCCCGCCGCCTGGGCCCATTCCTGAAGCCGCGTCTTGGAGTCTTCCGGTGGGCTGTCGGCGGCTGTCATGATATCGGTCCAATGGCGGCGGA
>JACZYI010000098.1 GCA_022571175.1 Pseudomonadota bacterium | reverse complement strand
AGCATCGAGACGATAGAAGCCTGGAGAGATAATTGTGCATGGCGCCAACCGCAGGTGCTATGGACATGCCATTATCATTCAATATGACAATCAACCTTGAGCGCATGGCGCCCGCGTTGTTCATCGCCTCATAAGCCATACCCGCGCTCATGGCTCCATCACCGATGACAGCGATAACATGGTTGTCACCATCCTTCATATCGCGGCCCACGGCCATGCCCAGGCTAGATGAAATGCTGGTGGAGCTGTGTGCTGCACCAAAGGGATCATATTCACTTTCGGATCTTTTGGTGAATCCATAAAGACCGTCTTTTTGGCGAATGGTGCGAATTCTGTCGCGACGCCCGGTGAGAATCTTATGTGGATAGGCCTGATGCCCCACGTCCCAAACCAGACGGTCTGCTGGAGTGTTAAAAACATAGTGAATGGCCACTGTGAGTTCCACTACTCCCAGGCCCGCGCCCAAGTGCCCGCCGATAGACGCAACAGCATCAATGGTCTCAGCCCTCAGTTCATCAGCTACCTGTACAAGCTGATCCGGCTTCAATTTACGAAGCTCCCCAGGATCAGTAATCTGATCCAGCAAAGGTGTCTCTACCACCATTAATCAATACCTTCCGATATTTGAATGCCCCGAACTTTTAAACAAGTTCGTGTTATCAATCCAGCCCTTCCTCAGACTCTGGAAATGTACCTTATATTGGCACCTGATTTCCAGTCCCTTCCTCCTCCCAATTTTCAGAGGCTTTTGTCGAAATTATGACGGCCCGTCAAGAGCTATCAATAATTTTGCTCGTGTGCCCGTTCAGGACCGAACAGAGCCCTGCAACAAGGCCGAGAATACTCCTCTGAAAGCGCAGGACAGTTTTTGCAGCTTTGTAAGTTCAACCCGCCTGGCCACAGGGTCCTCCCTTGCCAACTTACGGGCCAGGGTTTCTGCAATATATTGAATTGTAGCCGATTCCATGGCCAGTCTCTTGTCTTTCAGTTCAAATGGCAAATCCCGTGATTGGATAACCAGGTGCAAACTATCTTCAGCCAGATGCTGAATCGTTGCCCGCAATTCATCGGTACTTTCTTCTGCCCCAAGATCAGCCAGTGAGGCGCCATGCTCATCCAGATAGCTTTGAGGCAGATAGACCCGGTCCAGTTCCTGATAATCCTGTTTGCAATCCTGCAAATGATTGATTACCTGCAGGGCATTGCAAAGGGCATCAGACAGGGGATACGCGAGCTCGCTCTCCCCATGTAAATCCAATAAATAACGCCCGACCGGGGCCGCCGACCGGGAACAATAATCCATCAAGTCGGCCCAGGTCTCATAGCGGTTTTTTGTGGCGTCCTGTTTAAAGGCTGAAATCAGATCAAGGCAATGATTTTCATTAACCCCGGTGCGATAAATACTCTCCCGCATGGCAATGGCTTTTTCATAGGCCGGGTCATCCTGGCGTCCCAGGATAGCGTCTTTAAATCCATCGAGACGAGCTACTTTGTCAATCGCCACCAACTCCGGGTTGTCAGCTATATCGTCGATGGCACGAGCAAAGGCATAGAAGGTCGCCACATGGGGTCTCAAGTTTTTCGGCAGAAAAAACGATCCCACCGGAAAATTTTCATCCCCCGCACCTTTGCCAGAGGGTGTCTCAACGGAAAAAACCTCGCCCGGTTCTGCCTGTTCTGCACTTACCATTTCTACTCGCTTTCACCTCCATTGTCCCAATCTTCATCTTCAAACTCTTCGTCAAAGAGATAATCGGGCAGGTCAAGCTCTTCTTCTCTCCCGTTGGCGATTTCGCTGGATCGATTTTGGCGATAGGCACTTCTGAGAGCCGCATAATAATCAAGTGAAGATTGTTGTAAGTCTTCCAATTGATCCAGGTTGCGTGCCAGCCTGTCAATGCCTTCGAGTCCCAATCGGGCCAGATTAAGATAACCCACGCCTTCTGCACGCAAAATCCAGAACAGAGGATCAAGCAGCACATCCACGCCCAGACCAAAGCCATCGCGGAGGCTTGAGGGTCCAAAAAGTGGCAGGACCAGATAGGCACCTTCCTTGCCGCCATGAACAGCCAAGGTCTGCCCAAAATCCTCATCATGGGATGGCAAACCCACCTTATCGGCCACATCTATCAAGCCCCCAATGCCGATGGTGGAATTGATGAGAAATCGAAGAAAAGTTTGCCCTGCGCGTTCACCCTCACCCTGGAGCACGTCATTGATCAAAATGACCGGCGATTTCAGGTTATGAAGAGCATTGTAAACGCTTCGCCGGGCGGGTGCCGGTAAAATGGCTTTATAGCCTTTAGCAACCGGTTTCAGGATCACTGTTTCCATGCCCTGATTAAACTTCAGGATTGCCCGGTTCATGGGCTCCAGTGGATCATTGGTCTCCCTGTAAATGGCAAGAGCCTCTGGGTCTGATGCGGGTGGTTTAGAAGCACAAGCCGCAACCCCCATAAGCAATAGCAGGGGAAAAATCCTGAGCCAGCGCTGAAATAGGGTGTCTAGTCCAGCAGCGAGAATGCCAAAAATCCAGAGATATGTCTTGTGCTTACACATGGTTCGGGATGCTATCTAGGGATGATGGCCTTTACAAGCTGGCACTGTTCCAGATGAAGGCCACAAAAAAATTCTCAAAAAAATGCATCCATTTGCCGTGTCCAGAGCATCAATTGGGTGAAAAGGGCAAAAATGCCCTCAATAATGAATATAAGCCAAATGAAGAGGAGCTAAAAAAATGGAAGAATTATGGATTCCGATCGCATTATTTATTGTGATTGCAGCCACGATCATCGCCTTTTTTAATTTCAACAACAAGACCAAAGAGAGCCTGCACAAAGTCGTACGTGTTGCCATGGAGAAGGGCGTTGAGCTTTCACCCGAAATCGTCAAATCGCTGGCAAAACCCGGTTACAGTAGATATGGCGATCTTCGAAAAGGCATTTTGTTCACCGCTTTTGGCCTCGCGGTTGCGGTTTTTGGTTATCTGGTGGATGGAGGAAATCAGGAAATTATGGGGTTGAGTACATTCCCGATTGCTATTGGCCTTGGTTATTTCATTATTTCCAGAATCAAAAACGGCAATGGAAATGGCAACGGACATTGATTTTGAAAATGACCTCCCCCAAGCTCCATAACAATGGAGACAGATATCGAACTTATTGCGAGGGTTATTGCTTCAGATGACCACAAGGCCTTCGGACGGCTGGTGCAACGCCATCAGTCGTCCGTTCGCCGGTTATGGTTGCGATTAACCCGGGGCAATGGAGATTTATCAAATGATCTGGCGCAGGATACATTCATTAAAGCCTACAGGAAGCTGTCTTCTTTCAGAGGCAGTGGAAGTTTTCCGGGTTGGCTGTTCAGGATTGCCTACAATAATTTTCTTGAGTTCTGCCGGAAAGAAGCCCGAGCAAAGAAGCTGCTGGAAGCGGAACAATCAATCGCGTATGACCATACGGTCGAGACCGGGATAGATGCCAGGCTGGATATTGAAAAAGCGCTCGCCTTGTTAAACTTGAATGAACGAACCGCGATTACACTATGTTATACTTATGGAATGAGTCACAGCGAAGTAGCCAGAACCATGGACATTCCTATCGGAACCGTGAAATCTCATGTGACCCGGGGAAAAGAGAAACTGGCAAAACGACTTAAAGCGTGGAAAGGCAAGACCATAGCATGACTGAGACCCGAGCAAACGAGCAATGGCTTGAAAACCTTCTGAGCCTGGAACCCGATCACATAGATGATAGCGGGTTTAAAGCCGCCGTGCTGGCGCGCATTAGCCATCAAAGCAGAAAGCGCGAAATTATTCTCTGGAGCATAGGTCTGGTGGCTGCCAGCATTACAATCTTTTTCATTCCGACCAATATTTTGAACTACTTGCCCTATGAAGATGTGGGCAAAGTCTTCACGCTGGACCCGGCATCCAATAGCAGTGAAATAATTGTCATGCTTTTTTCGGCGTTCAGCCTGCTGGGAATAGGATGGCTTTTTTCTGAGGCCCTCTAAATATTTAATGCTGCTGCGATCAGGATTTCTCCATTCCAATCGCCAATTTTTTTGCCCGGTTCAGAACAGCGCCCCGAATAAAGCGGGCAAATATATCCAGATCATCCTGAAGTTCATCCAAACTCACCGCTTTTTTTATTTTCCCGGGGCGGAGTGAAAAACATGTCTCAATGTCATCCCGCTCGGTTTGGCAAATGGCAACTTCCCATAGTGCTTTCAAAAGTCCGCGCTCATGAAGTTCCGTTATTGCTTCCGCCAAAAGGCGCACATGAACAACCGAGCGAGCGTAAAACCAAATCTCTGGCATCTTCCATAATTCGCCCTTTAATCCAAGGTGACCTTCGCATGACCAGCATGGTTCAAAAACCTGAAGAAGCTTTAACTCGTATACCAATGGCGCAATTTTTGGCTCCAACGGGTAGTTCTTCGGATCAGATGAGAGCGCAAATCTCAAATCAGGACAATCGCGATTGCAGTCCTGGTCCACATAGACAGTACAGCTCTCGCCGCAGATCGGTTTGGGTATCGGTTCCGGATTCAGCAAACCCTGTAATATTCTGCGGGCGGTTTCAAGATATGCCTCGTTTTTCGGCATGCGATGTAATTTCACATTAAAAGCTCCTTTCGAGCCTGGATGCAGGACATCAGCCACACCTGAAAAATCGACAAATACTGGCAAGAGTCTAGTTGCATAAAGTTAAGGAATAGCCTTGATTGGCCTAATATCCGGATTCGCCTATTATTTTCTGTGGGGATATAATTCATGAAAGCTATCAGATTTTGCGCGTTAATATTTTTCAGTTCAGCCTTTATTCTCTGGTCACAAATTTTACTCGCGCAAACAATCGATGAGGTTGCCGTAACCGACCCAACCGGATTTGACCCGGCCTATCCGCCTGCATTTGCCGAATTGGCTTTTCCATCCTATGGCGAGATAATGTATGGCCATATTTATATAGCCGCGGGCGCGGGTCCTCACCCAACAATAGCTCTCCTTCACGGCTATCCGGGAAATGAAAAAAATCTAGATCTGGCGCAAGCCCTGCGCCGGGCGGGCTGGAATGTGCTGTATTTTCACTATCGCGGTGCCTGGGGCAGCGGGGGAGAGTTCCGTTTCCTTAATGCCGAGCAGGATGTGGCGAGTGCGCTTGCTCTCCTCCGCTCTGACGAGGCGGTTGAGGCTTACCGGATTGATCCTGATCGCTTGGCTCTGGTGGGCCATAGCATGGGTGGTCATATGACCATTCAGGGATTTGCCAAGGACCCGGCAGTCCTTTGCGCCGTCTCTATCGATGGCGTAAATTTGGGTCAAACTGCCCAGTCCATACTGGACGATCCCGAGACCGCGGCGGGGTGGAAAAATTATACCGACGGGCTTGGCATGTTGGCCGGATTCGATGGCACAACTTCACTCAATGAATTGCTTGAAAACCGGGAGAGCCTGGATCTTCTGAAGATGATTGATGAACTGGCTGGCAGGCCAATTCTGTTTGTGGCGTCGGGGCCAAAAGGCATCGACAGGGAATTACATATCACGCCGCTTGTGGACGCCCTTGAAGCAGCATCCCCGGGATCAACCAGCTACCGTGTCATGGATACGGATCACAGTTTTTCTGACAAACGCATAGCCCTGTCAAAACTAATCATCAAGTGGATGGATGAACACTGCTAGTGGCCTGGGACCTTGGCAACTAACGGAGTGCCTGCTCCAGATCAGCAATTAAATCATCCACATCCTCAATGCCTACGGAAAGCCGGACCAAACTGTCAGAAATACCCAGCTTTACCCTTTCTTCTGGCGGAACCGTCGCGTGGGTCATAATGGCTGGGTGGTCCACAAGGCTTTCGACCCCGCCAAGGCTCTCCGCCAGAGCAAAAAGCTCGCAGCGCTCCAAAAAACGGCGCGATTCATCAAGGCCACCCTTCAATATGATTGTGACAATTCCCGAGAAACTATCCATCTGCCGCCTGGCCAGTTCATGCTGGGGATGGGAGGGCAAACCGGGATAGAAAACGCGCTCTACTTTATCGTGACCTTCCAGCCATTCGGCGATGGTTATTGCATTTTGAGCATGCCGTTCCATACGTATTGCCAGGGTTTTCAGGCTGCGCAGGGCAATAAAACTGTCAAAGGCACCCTGGATAGCTCCTGTGGAGTTCAGCAAATAGCCCATGCGTTCGATAAGATCAGCATCATCCCGGACTACCGCCACTCCCCCGATAACATCCGAATGGCCGTTTAGATATTTGGTCGCTGAATGCACTACGATGTCGAAGCCAAATTCGATCGGCCTCTGGGCATAGGGGGAGGCAAAAGTATTGTCGCAAACGCTTATGAGATCCCGTTTTCTTGCAATCTCTGCGACCGCTTCAAGATCCACCAGCTTGAGAAGCGGATTGGTGGGAGATTCCACCACAATCATGCGGGTATTTTCCTTGATAGCCGCCTCCAAGGCCTCCGGGTTGCTCATATCAGCAAAGGTGAAATCCAGTCCGGCAGATTGCCGCCGGACCTTTTCAAACAACCGGTATGTGCCGCCATAAAGATCATCCATGGCCACCACATGAGAACCGGTGGGAATCAGCTCCAACACGGTCGATATGGCCGCCATGCCCGAGGCAAAGGCAAATCCGGCGGCCCCACTTTCCAGATCGGCAATGCAAGCCTCATACGCCTTCCGTGTGGGATTATGGGTCCTTGAATACTCGTAGCCCTTGTTCACCCCTGGGCTCTCCTGCACATAAGTGGATGTGAAATATATCGGGGTCATGATGGCCCCCGTGGTGGGGTCAGGTTCCTGGCCCGCATGGATGGTACGGGTGGCGAATTTTGATCGGTTGCTGCCTTTGCTCATTATGAAATATCCTCGAAAAGAAGAGTCCTAATGGCCTTCTCTTAGTTTGGCTCTTAAATGATTTATGACATCGATACGCGTAATCAACCCGTGGAAACCGTCATCATCCTGGATGATAGCCACCATGCCTTGCTCGAAAATTGGTAAGACATCCGCAAGTTTTGCAGTAGCAGGCAAGGTTTTCAAATTTGAAGCCATGGCGCTCGATAC
>JACZYI010000097.1:3833-7191 GCA_022571175.1 Pseudomonadota bacterium | reverse complement strand
GGGGATGCTGCAGTGTCCGTTGGTGCCAATCTTCCAAACGCCGAGGCTGTTGATTCCAACAACACCACTACTGCCGCAAACAGCAGAACTGAAGAGACTATCAATTTCGAAATTTCCAAGACCATAACCACCGAAATTCATGAGGGCGGCGATATTCAGCGCATCTCGGTTGGGGTATTGGTTGACGGTCGTTACAATGAAGATACGGACGGCAACCGCACCTATATGGCACGTAGTGAGCAGGAACTGGCAAGCTTTCAAACCCTTGTTCAGTCTGCTATCGGATTTGATAAATCGCGCGGCGATTCGGTGCAAATCATAAATCTTCAATTTGTTGAAATTTTCGAAGCTGAGGAAGCAGAACCGCCTTTTCAAATTATGGGCCTAACCAAAGACGATTTGGGGCAACTGCTGGAAATCGTTGTCTTTGGTGTAGTTTCCATTCTGGTGCTTTTCCTCTTGGTTAAGCCCCTGATGATGCGCCTCATTTCCTCAATACCGGAAACCCGACCGGTTGCTGCTCAACAACTGACGAACGCAGGCGCTGCGGTTGCGGCTATTCCGGCACCGGAAGTATATGGCATTACACCTGAATTGGCTGCTGCCGCGGCAGAAGGTGATGAGTCTGCTGTCATGGCCCTTACCAAAGTGCAGGAAGTTACCGCTGCTCCAAGCGCTTCTCTCGGCATTGAGACCCAGATTGATGTGGCCACTGTCGAGGGACGGGTTCAGGACTCCGCTCTCAAAAAAGTGGGTGATATCGTCACCCGCCACCCCGAAGAGTCCGCGGCAATTGTGCGCCAATGGCTCTACAGCGATTAGGATAAACTGGTATGGCTGCTCCAGCGGATAGTGCAATTGCCAGAATGTCCGGGGCGGAAAAAGCCGCCGCTTTCATGTTGGCCCTTGGCGAAGATTATGGATCGGCAGTATGGGAAGTTTTGACCGACGAAGAGATTCGTGAACTTTCGTCCGCAATGTCCTCTCTGGGTTCCATTGAGGCACGTACGGTTGAACGACTTTTTGTGGAATTCGCCTCTGAGGTTTCCTCCGTCGGCTCATTGAACGGTTCTTACGACACCACCGAACGGTTGCTGGCCAAAGTAATGGCGGGCGACAAGGTGGGTTCAATTATGGAGGAGATCCGTGGACCTGCTGGTCGCACCATGTGGGACAAGCTGGGCAACGTAAACGAAACGGTTCTCGCCTCCTATTTGAAAAATGAATATCCGCAAACCGTGGCGGTGGTGCTTCAGAAGATCAAACCAGAGCATGCTGCCAGAGTGCTTGGTTGCCTGCCGGAAGATTTTTCCATGGAAGTGGTTATGCGCATGTTGCGCATGGAGGCCGTCCAGAAAGATATTCTGGACAAGGTTGAGCAGACCTTGCGCATAGAATTTATGAACAATCTGGCGCGTACCAGCAAGCGTGATACCCACGAAATAATCGCTGATATTTTTAACTATCTCGACCGGAATGCAGAAACCCGTTTCTTGAGTGCGCTGGAAGACAGAAATCGCGATTCCGCCGAACGGATTCGGGCGCTCATGTTCACCTTTGAGGATTTAATCAAGCTCGACCCGGGCGGGGTGCAAACTCTGCTCCGTAATGTAGAAAAGGACAAACTCGGACTTGCACTCAAGGGGGCCTCGGACACATTGCGGGATCTCTTTTTTTCAAACATGTCGGAGCGCGCAGCAAAAATCCTGCGCGAAGACATGGAGGCCATGGGACCGGTGCGGCTTCGCGATGTTGATGAAGCGCAAATGAATATGGTCAATGCAGCAAAAGACCTGGCTGAGGCCGGTGAAATTATCCTGGCCGACAACAAAGGCGAAGACGAACTCATTTACTAGATTGACGGTAATTATAGATGACACAACCATACGAATTTAGTTGTTTTGAAGAAAAGCAGGGGGAAAAAGCCCGCCGTGCCCAAGAGATCGCATTTGAACGGGAAATAGCGTCGGCCCAGAACCTTGGCCGCGAGCAAGGATTTCAAGAAGGTTTGTTGGAAGCTAAGGCTCAAACTGAATCTCAGGCCGCTCTAGTGATCGAAAAAATTCAAGACAGTTTATCCAACATCCTTACATGCCAGGAACGGTTTCAGCTCGATTTGGAGCAACGCGCTAGCGAACTGGCCCTTCTCACTGGGAGCAAACTTGCGAGTGCACTCATTGCACAACGTCCTGAACAAGAGGTCTTGGCCGTGATTCGTGATTGCCTTTCAAGCGGACGGGATGAAAGCAAAATCGTCATCCAGGTGTCTGAACATCTTGTGGAGACCCTCAAAAGAATGATCGACGAGATTAAACTGGAAGAAAGATTTGAAGGTGACATTATTTTGCTGGCAGACCCCGAACTTGAGGAAAGTGATTGTCGAATTGAATGGGCCGATGGGGGCGCCGAGCGAAAACAAACTGAAATTGAAAAAACCATCACACAGATTATCGAAAATTTTGTCATGGATAGTGAAATCCCGCCGGTTGAAGCCAATTACAAACAGCCGGAAGGTGGAAAAGATATGCCGGAAGACTCGATTTCATCCTCCATCAGAGAAGTAGAATAAGGAGAAGCACATATGTCAGACGATGACGATGTCACAGACGGCCCAGAAGACGTAATAGACGGTTCAGCAGACGAACTTGAAAAACTGGTCATGGGGGAAGACCCAGCGGACCCGAACGAATCTGCTGAGGATGGAAACGAGGCCGGGAAAGAGCCCACGGCAGAAGACCAGAGTCCGAAAGCTACCATGGATTTAGAGGATTTGGGCAAGGTTGAACCAGAGCCAATACCTGAGCCCCCCGAGACTGTGGATGAGGATTCTGACGACCAGCATAGTGCGGAGGATCTGGAGCCGGTGTTCGATGTGCCTGTCAGCGTACAGGCTGTTTTGGGCAAAACACACGTTGAAGTCAGCGATCTTCTCAAGCTTGGGCCAGGCACGGTTGTCGAGCTCGACCGGAAAGTGGGCGAGGCGATCGACATTTATGTGAATGACAGATTGGTGGCACGTGGCGAAGTGGTCCTGGTGGAAGATCATTTAGGCGTCACCATGACCGAGATTATCAAGAGCGACGCGACCTAGGAACGACCATGTTTCGCTCTAACGGAACTTGAAATTTATGTCAGCTATTTTTGGATTATTGTCAGGATTTGCCCTCCTTTATGTTGCTATTGAACTTGGTGGCACGCCGGGTGCTTTTGTCAATTTAACGGGACTGCTGGTGGTTGTTTTCGGCACCATGGCAGTAACGGCCATTAGTTATTCTTTTCGTGAACTGCGCGAAGCACCGATGGCTTTACTCCGCATGTTTAGTCAGCAGAGAGACAGCGCATCACTCGCCGCATCCAG
>JACZYI010000097.1:0-3823 GCA_022571175.1 Pseudomonadota bacterium | reverse complement strand
CACGCAAGCAGGGCATTCTGGATCTTGATAAAAATCTGCCGGCCATTGCGGGGAAACCCTTTCTGGAAAAGGCGCTTCGCCTGATTGTTGATGGTCATCGCGGCGATGAGGTGGAAGCCATTATGATGCGCGAAGCCGGTACAATTTCAGCTCGAAACATGAGAAGCGTTGACATTTTGCGCCGTGCAGGTGACGTGGCTCCTGCCATGGGCCTGATCGGCACTCTGATCGGCCTGGTGCAGATGCTGGGCAGCCTGAATGATCCACGCACTATTGGTCCGGCTATGGCCATTGCGCTTTTGACAACATTTTACGGTGCCATACTGGCCCATATGGTTTTTCTGCCGCTGGCCGCCCGGGCGGATCGCATGAGTGAGGAAGAAGCCCTTTCCAACTCGGTCTATACGCTTGGTGTGGCTTCCATTGGACGCAAGGAAAATCCGCGCAGGCTGGAAGTGATAGTGAATGCACTTTTACCACCTGAGCAAAAGGTTAATTTTTTTGAATAAGCAGAGGAAGATCCGGGAAATCCGGACTGAGAAGGAGAAATAATATGCGGTTGCTGATCATTGGCACCCTTAACGGGCAACTCGGAGCGGCCAGTCAACTGGCGTTCAAATCCGGTGCGCAAGTAACGCATACGGAGAATGTTACCAGCGCCCTGTCTGTCTTGCGTGCAAAAGGCGCAGACCTCATCATGATGGATGTGGCGCTTGACATCAAAGGATTTGTTGAACAGATCAGCAGGGAGCATTTTTCCACGCCTGTGGTTGCCTGTGGCATCGGAAATGACGCCGACAAGGCTGTTCTGGCCATTCGCGCAGGGGCCAAAGAATATTTACCCCTGCCACCAGATGCTGAATTGATTGCTGCCGTGTTGAAAGCGGTGAGCGAAGACAAGCGACCCTTCATCCGCAAGGACAAGGCTATGGACAGCGTGGTCAAGCTCGCTGACCAGGTGGCGGCATCAGAAGCAAGCATTTTGATCACGGGTGAGTCTGGGACCGGCAAGGAAGTGATGGCCCGTTACATCCATGAGAAAAGCAAGCGCAAGCAAAAACAGTTTGTTTCTATCAACTGCGCCGCAATTCCTGAAAATCTTCTGGAATCGGAGCTTTTTGGCCATGAAAAAGGGTCCTTTACTGGTGCTGTTGCCCGACGTGTGGGTAAATTTGAAGAAGCACATGGTGGTACTTTGCTGCTTGATGAAATTAGCGAAATGGACAGCCGTATGCAGGCGAAACTGCTGCGCGCGCTCCAGGAACGCGAAATTGATCGCGTGGGTGGCACCAAGCCCGTGAAAATTGACATACGGGTCATCGCAACCACCAATTGCGATCTGTCTCAGGCCGTCAAGGAAGGTGCGTTTCGCGAAGATCTTCTCTACCGCTTGAACGTCGTTAATCTGAACATCCCTCCGTTGCGCACCCGACCAGCCGATATCAAGGCTCTTTCAGAACATTTCGTCACAAAATATGCGGAACTCAACGGCCTCACGGACAAACCAATCTCGAGTGACACCATAAACTTACTTCTGTCACACAACTGGCCCGGAAATGTTCGTGAGCTGGAAAATACCATCCACCGAGCTATTCTTTTGAGTTCCGGTGATGAAATTCTGGCTGATGCTATTTTGTTGCCAGACGGAAGCACGCACCCAGGCTTGTCTCATGATGATGCCTCATCGCCCTCTAAGACCGGCATGGATGCCATAACGATCGGCCAAACCGTTGCGGAAGTGGAGCAGAATCTCATTATCGACACGCTCAGACATTGCCTCGGAAACCGGACACATGCGGCAAACATCCTGGGCATTTCGATCAGAACGCTCAGGAACAAGCTTAATCAATATCAGGCGGGTGGCGTTTCTGTGCCTTCGCCCGGCGGTGAGATACAACGCGCGGCTGTTTAGCATAAAAATAATATCAGTCTTGGTGATTTAATGAGCGATGCTGTAACCAACGAAAACACTGAAGTCAGCTTCATCAAAACGTTTCTTGATTCCCTGAAACGTGGCGACACTGCGCTGGCTGTCGGCATTATTATTATCCTGCTCATGCTCATCATGCCCATGCCGAGCTGGTTGCTGGATATTATGCTCGCCGGGTCCATCACTTTTTCTGTGGTCATTCTCATGACCAGCCTTTTCATCGAAAAACCAACGGAATTCTCGAGTTTTCCCACCATTCTGCTGATTGCCACCATGTTTCGCCTATCCCTTAATCTGGCCTCGACCCGGTTGATATTGTCGTCCGGGCATTTAGGCGCAAACGCAGCAGGCAAGGTCATTGAGGCCTTTGGTGAGTTCCTGATGGGCGGCACGGTAGTGATTGGCATTATCGTCTTTGCCATTCTTATCATTGTTAATTTTATCGTCATCACAAAGGGTTCGGGCCGGATTGCCGAAGTGGCCGCCCGTTTCTCTCTGGATGCCATGCCCGGCAAACAAATGGCAATCGACGCCGATCTGTCAGCGGGGCTGATCAACGAAGACGATGCCAGGTCGCGCCGAAAAGCGCTGGAAGACGAATCCACTTTTTATGGCTCAATGGATGGCGCGGCAAAATTCGTGCGGGGCGATGCCATCGCCGGACTGCTGATTACTTTCATCAATATCATCGGTGGCGTCATTGTTGGCGTGTCCACTCAAGATATGGTCTTCGGCGATGCCATAGACCGGTACACTGTATTGACCGTCGGTGACGGATTGGTCACTCAAATTCCCGCCCTGATCGTATCAACGGCAGCAGGCCTTCTGGTGACCAAAGCTGGCATATCCGGCGCCACCGACAAGGCATTATTCGGGCAACTTAGTCACTATCCGAAGGCCCTGGCAATCAGCTCGGTCCTGCTTTTCTTTCTTGGCATCATGCCCGGATTGCCTATTTTGCCCTTTTTCCTGATTGGCGGCTCTCTGGCTTATTTAAGCTGGAGTCTGGTCAAGAAAAAAGAGCAGGAAAAACGAGTCCGTGCTTCGATAAAACGAAGGGAAGAAGACGCTGCAAGCCAAGTGGAAGAGCCCATAACTGCAGCTTTGTTGATGGACCAAATTCGACTTGAGCTCGGCTATGGATTGTTGGTGCTCATCAATGATGACAGTGGCTTCCGCTTGACCGATCAAATCAAGGCCCTGCGCCGACAACTGGCATCGGACATGGGCTTTATCATGCCCTCGGTTCGTATTCTTGATAACATGCAACTGCCCACAAATTCCTATGCCATCCGGATCAAAGAGACGGAAATCTCTTCCGGCGATATTCGACCGAATATGCTGCTGGTTATGGACCCAAGAGGAGAAGCGGTCACCCTGCCCGGCGAAGAAACCTTTGAACCTGCTTTTGGATTGCCTGCTACCTGGGTAGATCCGGGCATGAAGGAAGAGGCTACTTTCAGGGGATATACGGTGGTGGACCCGGCAACCGTGATCACAACGCATCTGACCGAAACCATCAAGGAAAATATGTCGGAGCTCCTGTCCTATGCAGAGACCAAGAAACTGCTCGACGACCTTCCACAGGATCATCAAAAGCTGATTGAAGATCTGGTTCCCAGTTCCTTTTCCATTTCAGGTATCCAGCGGGTATTACAGAAATTGTTGAGCGAAGGAGTTTCAATTCGTGATTTGGAAACAATCCTGGAAACGCTGGGTGACTGGGGGACACGGACGCAGGACCTGGAAGTGTTGACTGAGTATGTACGCAACGCCCTGGCCCGATCGATCTGCAGCCAATATCGCAGCGACGAAGGCCAACTGCGATGTGTGACGCTGGATCCGGGGTTGGAGGATCTGATCAATCGCCACATTGAAAGGGGCGACCGGGGT
>JACZYI010000096.1 GCA_022571175.1 Pseudomonadota bacterium | reverse complement strand
AGCGGCCAAGGGTCGTGGGTCTTGAAAACGATAATCCGGTAAGCCCAGCGTGTAAGCGGTAATCCCGGTATGAATAGGTGACACATCCAGGCTATCTTCCAGTGAACGAACAAGAGCCGCCCGGGCTTTTTCCATCTCGCCCAATTCCAGCCATTCAATAAATCCATAGCTGAAAGTAAGTTTTCCTTCTGCCATGCGTTGTTCCAGCATTTGTCCGGCCCGGGCGATGCGCTCCGGGTCTCCCGAACGGGCAGCATAAGTGTAATACATCCAGTGTGCTGCCCGGTCTATTTCGTCGGGAAAAAGTGCTTCCATGAGAGCCTGTGTTTCTTCATCACGGCCTTCACAAAATAAAATATAAGGCCGAAGGATACTAGACATGACCGGCGAAATGGGTGTGTCACCTTTTTCCACTTTGTCAATCAAGGCAGTGGCCTTCGCAAATTCTCCCGTCATTCCATAGTGAGCTCCCAGCTGAATAAATAAACTGCTGTTGGCCGGGTCCATCTGCATGGCGATTTCATATTCCTTGAGCGCCGCGTCGACCTCAAGAAGTCCAACGAGTGCCAGACCCAACCAGAAATGACCGTCCGGGTCTGTGGGGGCGGCCATAATGGCACGTTCCATCAGTTGCCTGCCTTCCAGGAAACGCATCTGTACACTGGCCATAGAGGCCTTGACCGCCATCGCCTGTCCATTTTCCGGGTCGATGGCCAGTGCGCGGTTTGCGGCCTCATCGACGCTTTCATAATCGTTTGGCAAACCAAAATTATTGGTAATCAGCCATCTTGCCTTGGCCAGCCCGGCCCAGGCATCTGCAAATTCCGGCGCGCGGGCTACCGCAGCTTCATAGAGCGCGATGGCAGATCGCAGATTTTCTTTTGTGCGGGTGGATTTGAGCGCATTGGCCTGCAGATAGGAATTATAGGCCGTCATGTCAGTGGTGCCGGCAAAGCGGTTTTCGGGCAGGGACGAAATACCCACTGCGCCGAGCAGCGAGGTGGCGATATTTTGCGAGATTTCATCCTGCACCGCGAAAATATCATCAAGCTTCCGGTCATAGGTCTCGGACCAGAGATGCAAACCGGTGGTGGCATCAATCAACTGCGCTGTAATGCGCACCCGATCTCCCCCTTTTCTGACGCTGCCCTCAAGGATGATATTGGCGTTAAGCGAAGCGGCAATGGCGATGATGTCCAGATCTGTGCCCTTAAACTGGAAGCTTGAGGTACGGGACACCACCTGCAGGCCATCCGTGCGCGCGAGAACATTCAGGATTTCTTCTGAAATGCCGTCCGAGAAATACTCCTGTTCAAGGTCAGATGACATATTCACAAAAGGTAAAACGGCAATCACAGGGTCACTGATTTCCGAGATGATGAGGGTCTCGGGCGTTTTGTCCACAGTCTGCCAGGCGATAAATCCGAGTGCCATAACCAGGGCCGCAATGATAAAATAATTCAGCTTTTGCCCGGTGTTGTGGCTGATGCTTGCGTCCGCATCCACCTCGGCGGTTTTCTTGACGCCTGAAGGTGTCATCTCGTAAGCCCAGGACAAAAGAAGTGCTATGGGAAAACCAAGGCCCAGCACCACCATCAACATGGGCACAAACCAGTCGGGGAAGGCGAGATTGTCGGCCGCAATATCACCCATTTGAACCAACAGCCAGGCAACCACCGCATAGGCGATGCCAACCCGAAAAACATTCCGGCGCTTCAGTTCCTTGATTAAATTGGACAAATTCAATGTCCTCCATCCCTTGCGGCCAGAGGTTAGCATTATCGGTGCCTGGAAGGGAAGGAGACATATGAGCCAGCGGGGCTGAGACGTGATCCTTGTGCGAACCTCAGCATGAAGGGTTGTTAACATCCTTGCTGGCCCCATATACTGTTCAAGGGTAGGTTATTCCGGCACCGGCATGCAACGGAGACCATTTATCGGGGGGTAGGTCAGGGGCCATGGAAGAAAAACAACATTTGCTTGGCAAACTCGAAATCAATCGAGAGTCCGGTATGGATGAATCCGGCACTAATCGTCGGTTGTGGGTTGGCCTCGGGGTGGCGGGTCTGATTATTCTGGCTGTGAGTGCGGTCAGTTATTCTGGTCTTTTCACAACCGGCGACCTCCCTCTTACAGCTCCGGAAATATCCGGTACCAACGGCACCATCAGCGCATCAGCGGGGCAAACATCACCACAGGGCAAGCAGGAGCCACAGGTCTCGCCCGCGGCCCGGGAGTATGTTTTGAATGCGTCCGGTTATGTCACCGCCAGACGCATGGCCACGGTGTCATCAGAAATTACCGGTCGCATTGTGGAAATTCTGATTGAAGAGGGTATGAGGGTGGAGGCGGGTCAAATTATTGCCAGACTGGACGATTCTCTGGCACAGGTTGAACTCAGACTTGCCATGGCCCGCGTGGATGGAGCCGCTGCCGACATGGCTGGCGTGGAAGTTGATCTGGCCGAGGCTGAGCGCATTTTGCAGCGCGCACGGGAGCTCAGCCCGTCGGAATTTGTCAGTGAGGCTGAACTGAGCCTGAAACAATCCAGGGTTGATGCGCTTGTAGCGGGCCTTGCCCGGGCCCGGGCCAACCATCAAATCGCCATGCTGGAGGTTGAGCGTCGGCAGGAGGCCGTCGATAAATATCTGATCCGGGCACCTTTTTCCGGCGTCATTATAGCCAAGGCGGCCCAGGCCGGAGAAATTGTATCGCCCATGTCGGCGGGAGGCGGATTCACCCGCACCGGTATTGGCACCATTGTTGATATGGACTCGCTTGAAATTGAGGTTGATGTCAGTGAAAGTTATATCGGCCGGGTCAGTCCCGGACAACTCGTCACCGCCACGCTCGATGCTTATACCGACTGGCAGATTCCGGCCTCGGTCATCGCGATTATTCCAACCGCTGACCGCGCCAAGGCGACCGTGCGTGTCAGAATAGCCATCGAGACCCGCGACCCGCGCATCTTGCCGGATATGGGGGTTAAAGTGGTTTTTCACGGCCCGGGAGATGGCAAGGCCGAGGCATCCAACTAAAAAACTGAAACGACCGAGCCAGGACAGGGGAGGAAATTGAGTCATGAGCGAAGATAGCATCATCGTGCTGCGGCAGATCACCAAGAGCTATACCAAGGGCAAAGTCTCAATTCCCATTTTCGAAGATCTGGACCTTGATATTGATGAAGGTGATTTTGTTGCCATTATGGGTCCGTCGGGGTCTGGCAAGACAACCCTCCTGAACCTTCTTGGTGGCATCGATAAACCAACCAGTGGTCAATACCGCTTTAATGGTCAGACCATCGACGGTCTGTCTGAAAGCCAGCTTTCACGCTGGCGGTCCGATAATGTCGGATTTGTCTTCCAGCACTATAATTTGATGCCGATGCTAACGGGCGCGCGCAATGTGGAACTGCCATTATTGCTGACCAGGCTCAACCGCTCAGAGAGAGCAGAACATGTGCATACAGCCCTTGAAATTGTCGGGTTGGAAGACCGCGCAAAACACAAGCCTGCAGAGTTGTCGGGAGGTGAGCAGCAGCGCATTGCTATCGCGCGGGCGATTGTGTCTGATCCACGCCTGTTGTTATGCGATGAACCCACCGGTGATCTCGATCGTGATACGGCCAATCAAATCCTGGGCACGCTGCAGCTTCTGAACCATGATTTCGGCAAGACCATCGTTATGGTCACGCATGACCCCGAAGCGGCTAAATATGCCAGCCACACGCTCATCCTTGACAAGGGTCAGTTCAGCGGAGAGGTGGCGGCATGACTAGATTTCATCTGCTGAGAAAAAACCTTACACGCAAGAAATTGCGCTCGGGACTGACGCTTTTTTCAATTCTGACAGCCTTTTTAATTCTTGGCGTGCTTGTTACATTCCAGTCAGCCATGGATGCTGGCGTGGATTTTGCCGGTGCGGACCGGCTGGTGAGTGTGAACAAAATTTCATTCACCCAACCCATGCCCTATTCTTACTATCGCAGGGTGGCTGCGGTCGAAGGCGTACGAAACGTCACTCACGCCAACTGGTTTGGCGGCTATTATCAGGATCCGCGCCAGTTTTTGGCTGTATTTGCGGTCGAAGCGGAAAGTTATCTCGATATTTATCCCGAGTTTATTCTGCCCGAGGATCAACGAGAGAGCTGGCTCAAGGATCGTATGGGGGCCGCCGTTGGCAAGGTTCTTGCCGATCAGTATGGCTGGAAAGTCGGTGATACCATACCCCTTAAAAGCAATATTTTCTCCCAACGCGACGGTTCGCAGTCATGGGATTTCAATATCTCCGCCATCATCACCGCCGATGACCCTGCGGTTGATACGCGCTTCTTTCTCTTACACTATGACTACTTCAATGAAACCAAGAGCTTCCGAATTGACTATCTTGGCTGGTTGATAATCAGCGTTGATGATCCGGCCGAGAACGAGGCCGTGTCCCAGATCATCGACACCATGTTTACCAACAGCCCGTTTGAGACCAAAACCTCAAGCGAAGCGGCCTTCAACAAGGCCTTTATCGAGCAGATTGGTGATATTGGCCTGATAATAACCAGTGTGGTGGGGGCTGCTTTCTTCACCATCCTGCTGGTGGCGGGCAATACTATGGCGCTGGCGGTCAAAGAACGGAGCCGGGAAATTGCCGTTATGAAGGCCTTGGGTTTTTCAAGTCCGCGGCTGTTTCGTATGGTGCTGGCGGAATCCCTGTTGATGGCGCTCGCTGGTGGCCTGCCGGGCCTTGGTTTGGCCTGGCTTCTGCTCGGGGCGCTTTCCTCTCAACTCGGGGGTTTCCTGCCGCCTCTTATCATGACCTCCGAGGTGTTCTTACAAGCTCTCGCGCTGATGGTCGGCCTGGGCCTCCTTACCGGGGCCATACCAGCCTGGAGCGTGTTGCGTTTAAATGTTGTAACCGGTTTGCAAAGGAGCTGAGTGATGGCAATACCTCTTGTATCCGAGACTTTTGCCGTTATTGAGATGACGCTGCGCGGTATTGCCGGTCGAACCGGTCAGGCGCTGGCCTCGGTGCTCGGCATTACCGTGGTTGTGGCCGTGATGATCGCCTTTCTTTCCATGGCGGAGGGCTTTGAGCGCACCGTGGCAGGGGCTGGTTCCACGGATTTGGCGGTGATCATGCGTACCAGTGCCGGGGCTGAACTGAACAGTGTGATTGGTCTGTCCCAGATAAAAATTATTGCTGATGCCCCGGGCGTGGCCCGAGACGAGAACGGCTTGCCCATGATTTCTCCCGAGCTTTATGTGATCACGGATGGCATCAAACGCGCAACGGGGCTTTCGGTCAACATTCCGTTGCGTGGTATGGAGCCGGTGGGCATTACCATTAAGAAAAATCTGGAGATTGTAGCGGGCAGGGCCTTTGAGCCGGGTCGGAATGAATTGATGGTTGGTGTCGCTGCCAACAGGGAATTTGCAGGACTGGAGCTTGGACAATCAGTTCGGCTTGGCCCATCCGAATGGGAGGTTGTGGGTATTTTTTCTACCGGCGGATCGGTATTCGAATCAGAAATCTGGGCGGACGCCAAGCTAGTGCAGGATGTTTTCCGGCGTGGCAGCAGTTATCAGATTATGCGCGTAAAACTTGACGGTGAGACCGGGCTTGAAGAACTCAATGCCTTTCTGGAGGCTGATCCACGCCTGAATTCCCTGAGCGCCAAAACCGAGGCAAGATATTACGCCCAACAATCCGAGCCCCTGAGCAACATGATCAAATATCTTGGCTACCCCCTTGCCATTACCATGGCTCTGGGTGCACTGGCCGGAGCGCTCAACAGCATGTATTCCTCGGTGGCTGCCCGCACGCGAGAAATTGCCACCATCCGGGCGCTCGGGTTTGGCGGATTTTCGACTTTTATAGCCACCCTGCTGGAATCGGTGATTCTCTCTGTCATCGGTGGGTTTCTGGGTGTTATCACCGCATTTTTATTCTTTGATGGTATGGGAGCCGCCACATTGGGCACAAGCTTTACCCAGGTGGTATTTGCTTTGCATGTGTCCCCGGGGCTGGTGATGAACGGCCTGATACTGGCTGTCACCGTGGGGCTTGCCGGTGGTTTTTTCCCAGCTCTGCGTGCTGCACGACTCCCCATTCTGGAGGGGATGCGCGATAATTGAGTAAATCAGCTCCGAGAAATACAAAATCCCTGCGGTGTTCTCTGCTGGCTCAATCAGCCCGCAAAATATATGTGGTGATGGTGATGAGTTTTTTATCCTGTTTTTTCCAGGTCATGGAGGAGTGGGGAATTTCCTCAATAATACGAAAACCCATATCCGCGATAAAGGTCTCAAACTCGTCTTTGTAGAACAATTGTTGCCCGGAAATATCATGCATGAATTTGAAGGAGGAGGCCTGGTAATTGGGATGGTCGCTCATGGCCTCATGCGGCACCCGGAAAGATTCGGTGATAATCAGTGGTGAGGCGGGCAGCATTTCCTTGAAATGGCGCAAAAAATCTTCAGCCATTTTCCGTCCCACGTCATGCAGAATGAAATTGATGGTGCAGACTGGCCGGGCACCATCCAGCAGCCCCAGCTTGAAGGCCTGAAAAGCGCCCCGGTCTCCGATGCTGCCCAGCAGAAATTTGATATTTGCCTTGGGGATGCCGCGCGCGCGGGCCAGTTGCAGGGCCTCATCCACCGCCTCGGGATTCACGTCCAGCCCGTAGGCCATATCCACCAACGGACTTTTGAGGCAGGCCTGGACCATCTCGCCCCCGCCCGCGCCAAAATCCATGGCGATATTGCCGTGGTTCACCAGCGTGCGATGTATGAAGCCGTTGCTCTCGAAAAGCCCTGTTATTGCAGGTGCCACCTTGATCTCGATGATGCCATTGGAGGCGCGCGCATTCAGCTCGGCCGCCCGGTTCACGTCTTTGCTGAGACCATATTCCAGCTTGCCCTGGGACAAGTCCCCCAGGCACTCGAATACCGGGTAATAGGAGAGGATCAGTTCCGCATAACCGCCGAGCTTCAGTAATAATTTGCCCTTCCCGGTGGGCGTAATTTCAGGAAATGACATATCCTGAAGCAAGTCGCGCCGGACAAGTGATTTCAGCAGAGGTGCCAGCGCCTCCGGGTTTTTGGGGCAGGCCTCGGGGTCAAGGGAATATTCAAGCAAGACCGTCAGCGCTGCGGGCACCAGGGCATCAATCCACACCTCTTTGCTTCGCTCATCCTTCAGGCGTTCGGTTA
>JACZYI010000095.1 GCA_022571175.1 Pseudomonadota bacterium | reverse complement strand
GGGTCAGACGTCCGGCATGAATATGGCCGTTGGTCGTTCATGGGCATCAATCAGAGGAAGCCATAAGGGTATCAATGTCATCCTGAGAATTGCCTGTCCCTTCAAGCTGTGGCCCTTCCAGCACATTACCGTCCCCAGAATTCTGATCTCCGCTGTTTGCCTGGTTGGCATCTTTTTGATCCTCCACCAGCTTGGTATCCCCGATCAATTCCGCCAAACGTGACATACCGGCCTCCAGACCGTTAAGCATGGTCAGGACTTTGGTGATGCGTTGACCACAAATGTCCTGAAAGGTGGGCGCTTCAAACAGCGTGGTCGACATATCGCCCAGGATATCCTTGTCCGGACTGGCATCATTTACGGACATCTCGCTCAGCTTTTCAGCCGCATCCAGAATTGTGTTTGCCGCGGTTTCGGTACTGTCTGTAATGGCGCTCAACTGGTCGCGGGCGTCGGGAATATCCTTTTTTGAGACCGCGTTTGGGCCAATATGCATCAATTCATTTTTTGCCAGTGTCAATTCCGCAAGCATGGTGCTGAGAGAATTTGTGATCGTCAGATATTCGCTTTGATGTGCTTCGGTCAGGTCGGCGTAAAAGGAATCCAGAAGCTCCCGTATGTCGCTATTTTCCACACCGGCCTTCAGGGCCGAATCAATCCTGGCGGGTTCGGTAGCGAGGATCGTTTCCACATTCATCTGTGTTGCCATGTTACGCATCCGTTCCTTGGTTTCCTGTGCCCCAAAAGGCTAACGCGAGGAGGTTAAATCCGTGTTAAGTCAGGAAAATCTAGGATACGCTCCTGCTTATCTCTGGCAAGCGGGCCATATGAGCCAGCTCGGTGGTCAGCTTTTCGGCTTTTTCGGCGGTCATGGCCGCCAAAATCGGTGCCATCTTGGTCTCTTTCATGCGCGTGGCCACAGCCAGTTGAATGGTCATGTCCAGACGTTCAAAAATCCTGGCGGCATCTTTGGGTTTCATGGTTTGATAAACCTTGACCAGACTGTCCAGTTGATCATTCTGCTGGGTCTCATATTGCATCACCAGTTCTCCAATCTCGGTCTCCAGCTCGGAGAGCCTGGTGATTTTACTGTCGATTCGTCTTTCCGTTACCTGCAGGAGATTTTCACGCAGCGCCATATCTCTTTCGCGCTGGTCCAGGGCTTCGCGCCTGACCGCCAAATCATCCAGCAATTCAAGCTCGGACCGGCTCATCAGCAACGGGTCCCCCAGGGCAGTGGCGCCGGTCATCCCCGGGTTGGTTTCAGTTTCCGCGGTGACCGCATTGCCAACCTCGGAAGCTGGATCCGCGGTCTCAGAGGTCTCATCGGTGTTGCTTTGTGCAAAGGCGTCCTGGTTCAACTGATTGATGCCCGAAACCAGATTACCCACCTTTCCGTAAAGCCCGAGAAAGGCAAAAATAATCAGGAATGGCAAAATTCGAATTGCTCGGTTTTTTGGTCTCATGTTCTTATCTCTCCTTGCCAGACTGTCAGGTTTTTAGAGCCTATCTGGCATCTTTGAGTGCGCTCAACAGACCGTGTTCACCCATAAATTTGAACTTCTTGGCCTTGATTGGCTGATCTTTTCCCAGCGCCCGTATAATCTGGCTGGCTCCGTCCAGTTTTTCTTCCAGGCGGTTGGCCAGGCTATTGCCGGCTTCGGTCATCAATCCCAATTCGTCAGCCAGCCTTTGTGACTCAGCAATATTTTTCGCCAATTCACTATTAATGGCCGTCCCGGTAATTTTTAGCTGTTTGATACTACTTTGTGCCTTAGTGGTCGCCACACTCAGTTCGCTGAGCCACCTTGCCATTTCAGCCTGTTCTTTTCTAAGCGCACTGATGCGAGAATTCAGGACCAGGGCAATGCCGATTGTGCCAATCAGCAGCGCGGTCAATACACCGTCTATCAAAATATCCAAAACCATAAAAACGTCCTTTTTTTCTCGTAATAACCGGGCTTTTCCCGGCCCTGAGGTCAGGCAACTTTCTTGCTTTTCACCAGCGATTCCCTTACCCGGATCGCAAGGTGAGTCCCCCTCCGACCCATCCGGCCAACCAACATCGGCACATCGCCGCACATGAGATAGATATCAGAATCAGGTGTCGCGTTCAGGTTCAGTGTTTGCCCAATCTTAAAATTCAAGACATCCTTCAAAGTCATTTTCTGTTCGTCCAGAATTGCCACCAAAGGCACTGTGGTCGACCAGAGTTCGTTTGCCAGATGGTTTTCCCAAATGGAATCGCGGCCAAATTTTTCACCCATGAATTTTTGCAGCAGAAGTTCGCGGATGGGCTCTAAGGTCGCGTAGGGAAACAGGATTTCCAGCCTACCACCACGGTCTTCCATGTCCACGCGCAGTTTGACCAAAACTGCCGCATTGGGCGGTCTGGCTATGGTGGCAAAGCGCGGGTTTGTCTCCAGACGGTCAAAGGTAAAATTCACCGGGCTCAAGGGCTCAAACGCACCGCAAAGATCCTTCAATATGACCGAGATCATCTGTTCCACGAGATTTTGCTCAATGGTGGTATAAGGCCGGCCTTCAATGCGCATGGCAGCCGTGCCCCTCCGCCCGCCAAGCAGCACATCAACGATGGAATATATCAGATTGGAGTCGATAGTGAGCAGGCCATAATCATCCCATTCCTCGGCGCGGAACACCGCCAGCATGGCAGGCAAGGGGATGGAGTTCAAATAATCACCGAAGCGCACCGAGGTGATATTATCCAGTGAGACTTCAATATTGTCCGAGGTGAAATTTCGGAGCGAGGTGGATGTCATCCGCACCATACGATCAAACACAATGTCGAGCATGGGCAGGCGTTCATAGGCCACAAGCGAATTATTGATCAGAGCCTGTATGCCGTGGACTTCATCCTCACCCTCTTCGCCCTCAAAACCCAGCAGGCTGTCAATTTCATCTTGATCGAGAACACGTCCGGGCACGCCCTCATTATCTAGGCTGTCGCCGTCGTCTCCGCCATCGTCACTGTCGTCGTCGTCACCCATTGAGGCTGCCCACTCGGCCGCCAGAGCATCGTCGTCAGTCTCGTCCGCCGACTGTTCGGTTAGATCATCATCTTCAGCCATGTCAATTCCGTACCAGAGTGAGGCCTGTTGCCGGTTATCCGGCTTATTGTATCAAGAGTTCCCTAAAGAGAACGTCGTTTATAAGTATCGGTGCAACCGCTATATTGACTCGTCTCAGCAATTCTTCCTTCAGCCGGAACATGCCCGCCGAGCCCTCAATATCTTCAGTTCGCAATTCTCTCAGATAGACTTGAAAATTATCCACCACACGGGGCAATAGATCCTGAAGGCGAGAAAGCGCACTTTCATCTTCCAGCTCCAGCGAGACCTGAACCTTCAAATATCCTACCCGGCCATTATTATTTATGGAGATGAGCATCTCGGGCAGATCAAAGAAAACCACTGGAGCGGGAACAAAGACATCACCGCCATCAGCCATATTCTCTTCATTCTCGCCGCCGAATAAGAAGAAATAGCCACCCAAGCTGATCGCGCTTATAAACATCCCACCAGCAACAATCATGATAATCTTTTTGCCGCTGAATTTTTTGCTTTTCAGGCCATCTGTGGAATCGCCCTCTTCGGACTCCTCATCCCCTTCGATTTCTTCAGCTTTGTTCACAGCCATGGAACCGTCCTTATAATCTTGACCCTTGTGACTACGCATAAATCTTGGTGACGATGCATAAGTCTTGCGACAAATTTTCTGCCCGAGTCCTCGATATTTTCACCAAGGGTAATTTCCAAGCGTTAATAAGAGGTAAGCAATGGGCATTTTGGTCGTCTTCTTACTTGTTATTTTTTTTGCCGACCCGGCAAATGCTTCCCGTTCAACCGGCAAATTGGTGCCTCTCGCCAGGATCAGATCATATGCAGGCCTGCTATCTCATTGATTTTTAGGTATTATTTCACTTGGCACGGCTTGTGCTTATGAAGGGGCAGCTTAAATCGCAAATCCAAAAAGGAGAACGGCGATGGATAGCACGCTGTACATAGCACTATCGCATCAAGAGGCGATTCAACGTCGGATGGACGTAATCGCCAACAACATAGCGAATATGAACACAACCGCTTTTCATCGGGAAAGTGTTCTGTTCCAGGAATATCTCACCAATCTTCCCGGCGTTGAGGGAGATGTGGGCAAGAATGTAGCCTTCCTTCAGGATATGGGTGTTACCCATGATTTCCGCGAAGGCGCTCATTTTACTACCAGTAATACCCTTGATCTGGCCATATCGGGACCAGCATTCCTGATGGTGGAAACACCCGATGGTGAAATACGCTATACCCGCAACGGACATATGAAAATAAATGAAAATGGCGATCTGGCCACTGAATCGGGAGGTCTCATTCTTGACGACAGCGGCGACACTATCGCTATCGGTCCTCAGGATGTTGAGATAGAAATTGCCAGCGATGGCACCATAACCTCGGCGGCTGGCCCAATCGCAAAACTGGCTTTGGTGGAATTTGAAGACCGCCAGCAACTGAAACGCATCGGCAACTCTCTTTATAAAACCGACCAGGAGGCGATTCCTTCTGAAACCAGCGCTGTTACTCAGGGCATGCTGGAGGCCTCGAATGTGAATGCCATTGAGGAAATAACCGCCCTCATCAATGTCTCCCGGTCTTATCAGTCGGTCTCGAAGATTATGGATGCTTATCAGGAAATGCGCACAAAATCGATTTCCAGACTGGGGCGGGTTAGCGCCTGACCCCGGTCATAAAGACACAACCGTGACACCAGAAAGGACATAATAATGAAAGCACTCAGCATCGCAGCAACAGGTATGCTCTCGCAGCAACTGAATGTGGAGGTAATAGCCAATAATATCGCCAATCTGAACACCACTGCCTTCAAGCGGCAGCGGGCAGAGTTCCAGGACCTGCTCTATCAGAACATAGAACGGGTGGGCGCCAATTCATCTGATGCGGGCACGATTGTGCCAACCGGCATTCAGATTGGCGTGGGCGTGAAAACCGCTTCGGTCTATCGCATAACAGATCAAGGCAACCTGGTCTCCACCGGCAACACTTATGATATGGCGGTCAATGGGCGCGGCTTTTTCCGCATTGAACTGCCCACCGGCGAACTGGGCTATACCCGGGCCGGTGCCTTTCAGCTGGGGCCCCAGGGGCAGATTGTGACGGCCGAGGGTTATATTGTGCAGCCTTCAATTTCCATTCCCCAGGAAGCACTGGATGTGACCATAAACCAGCAGGGTGAAGTGCAGGCCGCTTTGGCCGGTCAGATCGATCAGCAAATACTTGGCCGGTTCGAGCTAATTCTCTTTCCCACTGAAGCCGGTCTTGAAGCCATCGGCGGAAATTTATTTCTGGAGACTGCGGCCTCGGGTGCCGCCAATGTGGGCAGCCCCAACACGCCGGGCTTTGGCACCATCGTTCAGGGTTTCCTGGAAACTTCGAACGTGAATGCCGTGACCGAAATTACCGGCCTCATCACGGCGCAACGAGCCTATGAAATGAATTCACGGGTAATCGCAACCGCTGATGAAATGATGGCCTCGGTCTCTAATCTCAGATAATCAACCCTGAAAAGGACAAAAGCCATGAAACCCGCTCCCATTAAATCCAGCAGCCTCTCTCGTTCCTTGCTTCTGATTATGGTTGCTGCCCTGGCTGTGCTGGTTTTTAACCCAGCCGCTATGGGAGCTGTGGATGCAGCGGGTACAGCGGGCGTCCCGGAGACCGCCAGCGACAAACCGGGTCTTGTTCCGGGCGAAATCCTCAAGCCGGAGATCACGGTCCGTGATGAGGTGGTCCGATTGGGCGATGTGCTGGACATATTTGAGGAGGGGGTGGGAGATTTTGCCCATATTATTCTGACCTTGGCTCCGGCGCCGGGTGAAAAAGACCAGATTTTATTTTCCAGCATCAAGTCCGTGGCCCTCCGCGCCGGGCTCGAAATCGAGAACCCGACCAATTTGTCGCGGATTTTTGTCACCCGTGAAGGCGAACCGCTGATGGAAGAAGATCTGAACCTCATTCTGGTTGCTGCCTTTCAGGAGCGCGCCTTGTTGAGTGGTGATTTTACCCTCACCCTGCATGGCCGCTATAACAATATTAACCTGCCAGTGGGGGTCGACAGCGAGCGGGTCCGAGTGGCATCGCTCACGCTTGATGCCAGAACCAATCGCTTTCGTGCAACCCTGATGGTGCCGGTTGGCCCTGAATCTGACCGCCGGGTTGATATTTCAGGGTTAGTGACGGAAATGCAGGATATCCCGGTGCTCGCCCGCGCGGTGGTCAAGGGCGAGATATTGACCATCAATGACATTTCATGGCTTTCGCTGCCCGTCAAAAGAATAACCCTGACCACGGCCAAATCAGCCGAGGCCCTGATTGGCATGGCGGCGCGGCGCACGCTCAAGTCGGGCACGCCGATCAGATTGAGCGATATTGAGCGACCCCTGGTCATTAAAAAAGGAGCGCTGGTGGCCATGCAGCTTATCTCGGGCAACCTCACCATTATATCCCTGGGCAAGGCGCTCGAGTCGGGCAGCAAGGGCGATTATATCCGTCTGCTGAATACGGCCTCGGGCCAGACCATTGAGGGTCTGGTTATCGGGCCGGACCGGGTGGCCGTGCAGACAGCCAGCGCTTATCTGCTGGCCAGGTACTAACCGAGATACAAGAAGAACAAAAAGGAATTTTTCCATGCCTACGCATTTGACCAGAAAAGGAATGAACTTGCTGGCGATCACTGCTCTCATGCTGGTTTTATCCGCCTGCGGCACGCTTGATCGCCTGGGCAACATCGGCCGGGCTCCCCCTCTCTCGCCCATGGATGAGCTGCAGACCGCCGAGAAATTCCGCTCCATAGCGCTGTCCATACCGGCCGATACTGCCGAGGGGGATGTGAGCGAAGCCAACTCGCTCTGGCGCACCGGAGGCCGCGCTTTTTTCCGTGACCACCGAGCCGCCAATATCGGTGATATTGTTACCGTGCTTATCGATATTTCCGATGCCGCTCAGGTGGATAATACCACCACCCGCACCCGCACCACCGGCGAGAGCTCAAACCTCACCAGCTTCCTCGGGCTGGAGAGCAAATTAAGCGATATTTTGCCCAATGCGGTGAGTCCGGGAAGCCTGACAGATTTTGGCAGTACCAGCTCCAACGTGGGTAGCGGGTCGGTGGACAGGAGCGAGACCATCAATCTGACCATCGCCGCCATCGTCACCCACATTTT
>JACZYI010000094.1 GCA_022571175.1 Pseudomonadota bacterium | reverse complement strand
GGGCCACCAATATGGCCGAGGCGCACGGAAAGCTCATGGGGCGTCCGGGCCTTGTTTTTGTAACCCGTGGTCCCGGTGCTTGTCATGCCTCCATTGGTGTGCATACAGCCTTTCAGGATTCCACCCCGATGATTTTGTTTGTGGGACAGGTCTCAAGGGAAATGCGTGGTCGCGAAGCGTTTCAGGAAATTGATTTCAGAGCCATGTTTGCCCCCATCGCCAAATGGGTGGTTGAAGTGGAGGAGGCCACAGAACTGCCTGGGATTGTAGCAGAGGCCTGGCATAAGGCCATGAGTGGCCGAAAAGGTCCGGTGGTGGTTTCCTTGCCTGAAGATATTTTGTCGGACCCTGTGGAAGCAAGCGAGGCAGCCCCCATCCCGCCCCTTCAAGCGGAACCTTCGGGTGATGATATTGCCGGCTTCAAATCCATAATGGAGGAAGCTGAACGACCTCTGGTTATTTTGGGGGGGAGCGGCTGGTCAGAACATTCGGTCCACGCGATCCGTAAATTTGTGGAACAGAATAATTTGCCCGCGGGCGCGGCTTTTCGCTTTCAAGACCTGCTGGATAACCGCCACCCGAATTATGTGGGTGACATTGGCATTGGCATAAACCCCGAATTGGCGAAGATGGTCCGGGAGGCCGATGTTATTCTGGCGCTGGGCCCTCGCCTTGGTGAAATGACCACATCGGGCTACACCCTCCTCAAGCCGCCCAAATCCGATCAGCGGTTGATCCATGTGCATGCGGGTTCGGAAGAGCTCGGTCGGGTCTATCAGGCGGAACTGGCCATTCACTCAAGCCCGGGTCTGTTTGCCGAAGCGATCTCTGATCTGTCCCTCAGGCAAAAGGATGGCTGGCAGAGCTGGCTGAGGGCGGCACGCGAAAATTATCAGGCCTGGAACACACCCCAGTCAAACCCGGGTGATGTACAGATTGCCGAAATTTATGCCTGGATGAGAGATCATCTGGATGATGATGCCATTCTCACCAATGGTGCTGGAAACTACACCGGTTGGCTACATCGTTATTATCACTATCGCACCTTCAAGAGCCAGTTGGCTCCAACCAGCGGGGCTATGGGGTACGGCGTTCCGGCTGCAATTGCGGCGAAAATCGCCTGCCCGGATCGGCAAGTGATCTCGATTTCCGGCGATGGCTGTTTTTTAATGACCGGGCAGGAACTGGCGACAGCGGTCCAATATGATGCGCAGGTGGTTTTTCTGGTTTTCAATAACAGTATGTTGGGCACCATCCGCATGCATCAGGAGCGCCATTATCCCGGGCGGATATCAGGTACTGATCTGGTCAATCCCGATTTTGCCAGCCTCGCCCGATCCTTTGGGGTAAATGGTGCGACAGTCGAAAAAACCTCTGAGTTTGCCCCGGCCATGAAAGAAGCACTTGCCTGTGGCAAACCCGCATTGATCGAAGTAAAGATATCGCCCGAAGCGATCAGCACACAAAATACCATGAGTGAAATAAGAGGGGCCGGTTGAGGGCCCAAGCAAGAGGACAGTTTGCGATGAAGATTGAAGATATATCAAAAAGCCTGGGCCTGGACTCAAAGGCCTTTGACCGTGGTGATCTCATAGTCAAAAGCCCCATTGATGGCTCTGTCATCGGCCGTGTCCAGCAGGCTACCAGCAAGGATGTCTCCAGGAAAATCACACAGGCTGTGGATGCTTTTCATCACTGGCGTGAGGTTCCGGCCCCCAGACGGGGCGAACTGGTGCGGCTCCTGGGGGAAGAACTACGAAGCCATAAAGATGCCCTGGGTCATCTTGTAACACTCGAGAATGGCAAACTGCTGCAAGAGGGTTTGGGCGAAGTGCAGGAAATGATAGATATCTGCGATTTTGCCGTGGGTCTTTCGCGTCAGCTTTATGGGCTGACCATTACCTCTGAACGGCCCGGTCACCATATGAGAGAAAACTGGCACCCTCTGGGTCCGGTGGGTGTTATCAGTGCTTTTAATTTTCCGGTTGCGGTCTGGTCGTGGAATAGCGCCATTGCTTTTGTCTGTGGAGATTCGGTTCTCTGGAAACCATCGGACAAAACGCCCATGACGGCACTTGCCTGTCAGCATCTTTTTGAGCGTGCTGCGGCAAAATTCGGGGATGCCCCCGATCATTTATCGCAAATAATGGTCTGCGGCAGAAAAATTGCCCAGGCCATGATAGACGACCCGCGCATGCCTCTTATCAGTGCCACCGGTTCTACCGCTATGGGTCGCGCCATTGCCCCTCGCATCGCTGAGCGTTTCGGTCGGACAATATTGGAGCTGGGCGGTAATAATGCGATTATCGTAGCCCCCAGCGCAGACCTGGATCTGGCCATCAGGGGCACTGTATTTGGAGCGGTTGGAACCTGCGGGCAGCGATGCACCTCCACCCGGAGACTGATCGTTCAGGGCAGCATTTATGACGATTTTATCTCGCGTTTGAAAAAGGCTTATGCCTCGATTCCGGTGGGGAACCCCTTCGAAGATAGTGTTCTGGTTGGTCCGCTGATTGATCAGACTGCCTTTAAGGGTATGGAGGCGGCTCTGGAAAAAGCGAAAGAAGCGGGCGGAGTCATCTGGGGCGGCGGCAGAGTGCTGGACAATAAATACCCGGATGGATTTTACGTGCAACCGGCCATTGTCGAGATGTCCGGTCAAGTGGATATTGTCAGGGAGGAGACTTTTGCGCCGATCCTTTATGTTATGAAATATGATGATTTTGAGGAGGCTATCGCCATACAAAATGGCGTTCCCCAGGGCTTGTCTTCATCCATATTTACCAATGATGTGCGCGAAGCCGAAAAATTTACCTCAACGGCTGGCAGTGATTGTGGCATTGCCAATGTGAATATTGGAACCAGTGGGGCTGAAATTGGAGGCGCTTTTGGCGGTGAAAAGGAAACCGGAGGCGGTCGCGAGTCCGGTTCCGATTCCTGGAAAGCCTATATGCGGCGGTCAACATCGACGGTAAATTATTCGAACCAATTGCCTCTGGCCCAGGGCATTGAGTTTGACGTTGGTTGATCGGATAGAAATTGGGGTCAAAGAAGGCGACCGGGTATTCATTGCAGGTTCATTCAGGAGCGGATAACCTCACAACCGTAAAATTTTGAGAGGCCATACTCGTTCATGAAACCGGGAATTGTCACACTTCTGGTGCTGTTTCTTGCGCTGCAATTGCTGCCGGCAGCATCTGCTATTGCTGCTCAGGCTGAGCGGGAACCTCACCCGGAGCTGCTGAAATACAAACCCACAGGTGATGTGCAGCACTGTATTAACCGTATCAGAATTCGGCGGGCACAGGTGCTTGATGACTATACCATCCTGTTTCACATGACCGGTGGCAAGATATACAAGAATGAACTTCCCTATCGCTGCTTCGGGCTCGGGTTTGAAAAAGCCTTTGGATACACCCTGACCATGAGTCTGTTGTGTGATGTTGATATTATCACGGTTTTAACCATATCCGGCCTGAATACGCGCTGCGCTCTCGGTGATTTCGAAGAGGTAGAGAAAATCGAAGCCGGATCATAATTTCACTCCTCTCCCGACCGAGCTCACATGTTTATCATCACTTTACCGAAAAAATGGGGCGTTTTAACGCAAAAACAGGTGCGGTAGCGCCGGTTGCCTTATAGGAAGGGCAGTGGGCCAGGTTGCGGATCCTGTGAAAAAGAGAATTCTCTCGCTGGTTCGAAAAGAATCCTGGCGAAAGAATTGGAGGAAGCAATAGTATGGAGTTGATCTCTGGTTATCGGTCGGCTCAGATAACATCATGAAATGGCTGTTCAAAAATAAGACGAGAGCTTTCTGGATTCTCCAGACCATCGGCTGGTTAGGTTTCGGGCTGGCCAGAACATTTAATGGCCTGGCCCATGGCCGGGAACCTGCTTATGTCTATCCTTCTATCGTGGCCATGATTACCGGTTTTTTGCTGACCTTGATCTTGCGTTCGGTTTTCAGCACAATTCGTGATCGACCGCTTCCCCATGTGGCTAGTGTCGCGGTCGCGCTTACGGTCCTTCTATCGTTGATTTTCTCCACCATCGAGACCATCGGTCATGTGGAGTTTTATGACCCGTATTGGCGTCCTCGCGGGCTTCAATTCTTGGCAAATGCCTTATTGGATGCCTATGTGTTGCTGACCTGGACCGCTCTTTATTTCGGCATCAATTATTACCTGTTGGTGCAGGAAGAACGGGAAAAGGTGCTGAAAGCCACGTCTATGGCCCACCAAGCCCAGCTCAAAATGCTGAGATATCAACTGAATCCTCATTTCCTGTTCAATACCCTGAATGCAATCTCAACGCTGGTTATGGATAGAGATTCCAAGAACGCCAATGGCATGCTCCGAAAACTGAGTGACTTCCTGCGATATACTCTGGTTAATGAACCCACCCAGAAGGTCACTCTGGATCAGGAACTCCACGCCCTGCAACTGTATCTTGATATTGAGAAAGTCAGATTTGTAGAGCGGCTGGTTATCACAGAGGATATTGATGACGATGCTCGCCAGGCACTTATCCCCAGCCTTATTCTTCAGCCACTGATTGAAAATGCGATCAAATATGCCATTGCTCCTTCGGAAGAAGGGGGATTGATTGCCCTTTCTGCAAAGATAGAAAAGGGGCAGCTGATCCTGAAAATACGGGATGACGGACCCGGACTTGATGGCGAGACTGCACCAGAATCAGTCACATCCAGTGGTGTGGGAATACCCAATACACGCGAAAGATTGAAACAGATTTATGATGAAAACCACAGTTTCAATCTTCACAATCTGGAGAGTGGCGGGCTTGAGGTTATCATCATAATTCCATGTGAGTACAGGGAGGTGCCAGGAGGCGGGAAAGATGGCAAAAATTCGAACCATATTGGTAGATGACGAACCATTGGCGCTCAAAGGCCTTCGCCTGAGGCTTGAAGAAATTGACGATGTGGAAATCATTGGGGATTGTCGCAATGGGCGAGAGGCAATCCAGTCCATCAAGCAATCCAAACCTGATCTTGTCTTCCTCGATATCCAAATGCCCGGTCTTGACGGGTTTGCCGTGATTAAGGCCCTTATAGGCACCTACATGCCGCTGGTGATATTTGTGACTGCCTTTGATGAATATGCGCTGAAGGCGTTTGACACCCACGCCCTTGATTATCTTTTAAAACCCGTTGACGAGGAGCGTCTGGCAGTGAGCCTGAGCCGGGTTCGGGAACATTTATTGCATCATGCCGCAATCGAGCAAAACGCCAGGCTCTTAGGTTTAATTGAAACTATGGATGATCCGCCGAGCGATCTCTTGTCAGCAGTGCTGGATGCAGATCATCCGGTGAGACGGGGAGCCTACGAACGACAGATTCATATCAAGGATCGAGGCCACATCACCCGGGTGGAGGTTTATCAGATAAATTATATTGAAGCCGCTGGTGATTATATGTGCATCCATACCGATGAAAAGAGACATATTTTACGAGCCACTATGAAAATCATGGAAATGCGGCTTGATCCGGCAAAATTTCAACGCATTCACCGTTCAACAATTGTCAATATGGATCAGGTCAAGGAAGTGCACCCCCACGCAAACGGTGAATACTTTCTGATCCTTGAAGGTGGATCTGAACTGAAAGTAAGCCGGTCCTACAAGGACGTGATAGGCCGCTTCCTCTGAACAGGTCTGGAGGTAAAAAACGGCGCCTTCCATGGGCGCCGCGACCGTCAGTTTTGCCGTGGGATCTTAAAATTCTTCTTTAGGTTCAATCACTTGCCGTCCACGATAGGTGCCGGTCTTGAGATCAATATGATGCCGGCGCTTGTATTCGCCGGTATTTTGATCTTCCTGCACATTTTCTACGCGCAGCCTGTCGTGCGAACGTCGGTTGTTGCGGCGCGATGGGCTCACTTTTCTTTTGGGGACGGCCATATCTTGTTCCTTGCCGGTCTTTGATCTCGTTTACTTCTGGTACGCTGGCGTGGGACATCATCCGAATCTTCGCCAGAATGCGGCGCACAGTATGGCTATTGCCCGCAAAAATCAATCAAAAAAGCATCGCTTTTTTTTGGCTTCCCGACCTTGTCCTAAAACCGTGCGTCCATTAGGAAATGGTTGGGAGATGAGAATGGTAAATGCAGGATTTGAAATTCTGACTACCGGGAATATTTTTGCAAATGGATGCGAAATCCCGAGCTTTGATCCGCGCCCTCCCTGGTGGGGCGGGGACCTGCAAACCATCAGGAATATGCTCTTTTCCCCCGAAGGCCCAGTGGATAAAACTATATCATCTCATATTCATATTCCCGTTGGGAATGAAGATGAAACTCTGGTGGTTCTCAAATATCATCTGCATGAGGAGCTTTGCCAGGCGCGTGTTTTGTTGATTCATGGCATGGGCGGCGATGAGACCAGCCTGTATCTTCGCCAAGCAGCGCGATATTTTCTCACCAAACAGATTCAACCGATTTCATTGAATTTGAGATGTGCCGGGCCATCCGGAAAAACCACCAGTGGTCAGTATCACGCCGGTTTGAGTGAGGATATTCGCCAGGTGGTTGCCGGTTTACTGGCGGAAAACAATCAAACACCGCTTTTCATCGTTGGTTTTTCCCTGGGGGGAAACATGATCCTTAAGGCTTTGGGGGAAGACCAGGGTCTGTTTGGCATTGTTGGGGCGGTTGCCGTTTCACCGCCTTTGAAATTGAGTGTCACGGGTGAAGTTTTGCACCGGCCACGAAATCGTATTTATGAACATTACCTCCTGAAAAAGATGAAACGGACATGTGAAAACGGCTCGTTAAGAATGCTGGATGGCAGTGCACCGGACCTGGATGCGATCAAAAGTGTTTATGACTACGACAGCAAAATTGTCACGCCCTTACACGGCTTTGATGGGGTGCAGGATTATTATGATCAATCATCCTGCTGTGCCTTTATCCAAGCTATAAAAACTCCCACCCTGGTAATTCACAGTGCTGATGATCCCTGGATTCCCGCCACTTTATTCCGGCAGCAGGATTGGGGCAGTGGCCCTGTCACCGCCTTGCTGACACGCAGTGGCGGACATGTGGGTTTCCATGGAAAGGGTTCGAAATTTCCCTGGCACCTTCGCGCTGCTGAGGCATTCTTCAAAAGCTTCCTTTCTTGAGAATTCATTTATTAAGGGTGAATTTTCACAGCTTATTCAGGTTTTTAAGACAATATTGGTCGGGTTGATTAATGTGAAGGTGCCAAATGTTCGCTGCTGAAACATCCCATCTAAGCGGTATTAATCAGGCTCATCTCGAAAAGGTGGTGCTAGCCAAAAAGGTTCGGACAGTTTCTTACCCACGAGCATACGGACTATGAGCGTATGCTCGTAGAGGATTTG